>DATCYX010000544.1:0-6705 GCA_036526235.1 Anaerolineales bacterium
TATTTTATGCTCCTCAATCAAATGTAACCTTTGAATTATAGCATGGCGAGCTTTTTGCCACGGAGTTAGCTGGACGGTTTAATATCCCGCACGTTTAGCTGAAGCGAAACCCGACCGTTGTATTCGTTCGTTTCAAATTCATACAGCAGATCCACGTGGGTGGGTAAATCATCTAACCAGTGGCCCTGTCTAAACGCAATAGCGTCATAGGTGATGCGTCCATCGCTCACCGACATTTTCAAATGGGAGCCATCTCTGCCGACCGCCTGCGAGCGTGTCACCCTCAAATTACGAGACACAAAATGGACCGCTCGGTTGCCATAACCAGTTGGTTGAAGCCAATCCAGGTAATTAAGCAATTCTGGCTTGAGTTCGTTAAGAGGCAGCTCCATGTCGCTTTGCAGAACAGGGCGCAAGTCCAGTTCACCTAGTTCTTGATTGGCGATCAATCTCAAACGTGCGATTAATTCGTCCACATTCTCGTTGACCACTGTAAAACCAGCCGCCGCCGCATGACCGCCATGATGTTCCAACAAATCGGCACATTGGTCAAGCGCCTGGGTAATGTGAAATTCCGGGATACTCCGACACGAGGCGCGTGTAAACTCTTCTCCACGTGTGGCAATAATCGATGGTCGGTAGTACTTCTCGCAAAGCCTTGAGGCTGCAAGCCCCACCACGCCAGCGTTAAAATCAGAGTGGGCAGCCACAAGCAACAATGCTTGTGGGTCATCGGCGAGTACCATTTGTTCAGCAGACTCCTGGATAAGCCGGGTAATTTCCTGGCGTTCGCGATTGTACATATCCAGTTGCTGTGATAATATGCCAGCCTCACCCAAATCGGATGTTAATAAAAGATTTAAGGCAGCCAGGGCGGTATCCAGGCGACCAGCAGCGTTCAACCTGGGTCCGAGCACAAAGCCGATGTGGGACGCGTTGATTTTATCTGGCATCAGGCCAGAGGCTCCCATCAATGACCGAATCCCTTGACGGCGAGGTCGTCGCAATACTTCAAGCCCGGCGCGCACGAGGGCGCGGTTCTCACCAACCAACGGAGCCATGTCAGCTACTGTGCCCAAGGCAACCAGGTCGAGCAGATCAGTGCTTGATTCAGCTTGGTCATCACCTATCAAGGCGCAAGCTAATTTGTATGCTAGTCCTACACCGGCTAGATCCTTTTCTGGAAAAGTATCTCCCGGTAATTTCGGATTGATCACCGCAAAAGCATGAGGGATCTCCGGCCCGGGGTGGTGATGATCGCTGATGATCAAATCTATACCCAATTGGCGGGCATGTTCTGCTTCAGATACGGAGCGAATGCCGCAATCCACTGTGATGATGAGGCGAATGCCCTGGTCTCTAAGACTGCTGAGGGCCTCGTTATTTAATCCATAACCTTCATCAAAGCGATTGGGGATGTAGCCGCGCACATCAGCTCCCAGGCGATTTAATACTTCCACCAACAAGGCTGTAGCGGTAACGCCATCTGCGTCGTAATCACCATATATGGCTATTGGTTCAGCATGGCGGATCGCCGATTGGATTCGCTCAACTGCTGGGGCTACGCCTGAGAGATTGAGGGGGTCGGTGCCAGGAGGGGTTCTCGCTTCAAGGAAGCTGCGAGCATCTTCGTGGGTTGCGTAACCGCGATTGTATAGGATTTGCCGCAATATAGGCGGATAACCATGCAATGCATGATCGACTTCCAATGGTAGTCGTGGAGGGATTATCCAGCGTTTTTCCATTATTTAATATCCCGCGCAAGAGCTAATGCTCCTAGTAGCCCCGTCTCATCTCCTAGGGCGGCAGTGGTCAGGGTCAGGTTGTCAAGATAATGCGGGTTCATTACGCGCGCTTCCATTTCCTTTCGAATCGGGTGCATGAGGAGGTCGCCACTGCGCGAGACGCCACCACCGATAATAATGATAGATGGGTTAAAGATATGCAGTATGTCTGCCAGCGCCCGCCCAATGAAGTTGCCTGCGCGGTTCAGGGCGCGAATGGCCAGGTCGTCTCCTTGGTTAGCGGCTTCAGCAACCTGTTTGGTTGTGAATTGCGCAAGCTTTGCCAGACTAGATGGTACACCCTGAGCAATTTCTGTCTCCACCCAACGAGCAATGGCGGGTCCCGCTGCCAGTGCTTCCAAGTGGCCGCGCTGACCGCATCCGCAAAGTGGCCCATCGGGTTGGACACTGACATGTCCAAATTCGGCGGTTAGGCCGCGCGTTCCTACTAACAGGCGATTATCAATGATAACCCCACCTCCTATCCCTGTGCTGATTGTCAAATATACAAGGTGTTTATGACCTATCCCTGCACCAAACTTCCATTCGCCAAGGGCGGCAAGGTTGGCATCATTACCCACTGCAATAGGAACTTCAAATTGATCCTCAAGCAACTTGCGTAAGGGCAGATTGATCCATTCATGGATATTCGGAGCAGAGAATAAAACTCCGCTAAATGGGTCCAATGGACCGGGTGCTGCCACGCCAATGCTAGCCACTTCCTCTCCCGCAGGCCAGATGGAGGTGATCAATTTCACCAGGCGCTCCCAGGCCGACTCGCTGGGATGCTTGGTAGTGATCTTCTTGTGTTCGAGGGGCTCGTGGCTGTGAGCGGGATAATATGCAGCCCGCATATGTGTGCCCCCAATATCCACGGCGATATGCACACTCATATTCGAAAGTATAGCATAAAGCTTGCCCCACTGTTGACGAGTTAGGAAAACACTGCTATCATCCTTGATGATATGGAGAAAGATAGTGCTCCTCTCTACCGCCGCTGGCTCAACGCAGCGGCGCGAAGTTTGCGGTGGCTTGTTCCCGGATTGGGGGTCAAACGCTGGTTGCTGGTAATACTGGCAGGAACGACGTTAATTGGCGTAGGCCTGGCAATCATCATTCTGGATATTTACCGGACAACCCCCGATACGTGGTGGTTGCCACTGTTATCGACGGCTTCATTGCGATTTATCGCTCGACCGCTGCGGGCGATAATTTTTGGTGGGTTGGGGTTGGGGCTTATTATCACCGGTATCTATGGCCTCAATCGCACTATCCTGCGACCCTTCCTAAGACCTGGACGGCATGTTGTTGATGCGATCACCCAGCATCGGCGCAAGGAGCGCGGCCCGCGGGTTGTCGCTATTGGGGGTGGGAATGGCCTTTCCACATTGCTTCGGGGCATCAAGAGCTACACGCATAATATCACCGCGATCGTCTCTGTAGCTGACGATGGTGGTTCATCGGGACGTATCCGGCGGGAGATTGGTATTCTCCCTCCCGGCGATATCCGTAACTGCCTAGCTGCACTCTCAAGCGACGAAGCGTTGCTCACCCAACTCTTCCAATACCGCTTTCCTGAGGGTAATGAGGACCTTGTAGGTCATTCCTTCGGTAACCTGTTTATCAGTGCTCTGGCTGATCTCACCGGAAGCTTTGAAGACGCGGTAGCAGAATCAGGGCGTGTTCTGGCAGTGAATGGTCGGGTGGTTCCCTCTACGTTGCACGATGTGCGCTTGGAGGCCGATTTAAAATTACCGCACCTGGTGAGTGAAGTGCGCATAAAGGGAGAAAGCCACATTCCAGAAGCGTCGGGCAGCATTCGTCGCGTCTGGCTGGAACCAAATAACCCGCCGGCTTTCCCTCAAGCGGTGCGTGCGATTTTAGCTGCTGACCTGATTATCGTTGGACCTGGCAGCCTATATACCAGCATTTTGCCAAATTTGCTCGTGCCAGACATACTTGAGGCAATACGTGCCAGCCGGGCTTTAAGGATATATGTGTGTAATGTCGCCACTCAGCCTGGTGAAACGCAAAATTATACGTGTGGCGACCATATTCGTGCCATTGAGGAACATGTCGGGGATGGCTTGTTCGAGGTCATTGTGGCGAATAATAATTATGAAAGTGATTTACCAGGACCATCGAGCTGGGTGCGGGTGGAAGATGATCTGGATGTTGACCATGCTGTCTACCGTGCGGATCTGATAGCCAATGATTTCCCATGGCGGCATGATTCGGATAAGCTCGCCACAGTATTGATGGATATATTAGCTGAGCGGACTGGTCCGCTAGTAGAATAAGACGTATGTATCTGGGATAAATTGAAATCTATTTATTAATTTGATGATTCGGTGGTCGAAACCCACCAATTTTATACACAACAAGATGAAACTTTACGATCGGAGGTAAAAATGAAAGTCAAAGTGGGTATTAACGGATTTGGCCGTATTGGACGGCAGGTTCTCAAGGCAATCGGCGATTACCATCCTGATTCACTTGAGGTCGTGGCTTTCAACGACATCGGTGATTTGAAGACGATGGCACACTTACTCAAATACGACTCGAACTATGGCCGATTTGATGGTGAGATCGAACTCGGAAAAGATGAGTTGATCATCAACGGAAAATCCGTTAAAGTCTTTAAAGAAACCGATCCGGCGAAAATTCCGTGGGGGGATTTGGGGGTAGAAATAGTCATCGAAAGCACAGGAATCTTCACGATTAAGAAAGATGGCGTCAATAAGAAGGGGAAACAGGTCCAGGGAGCCGAAAATCACATCACTAAAGGGGGAGCCAAAAAAGTGATCATCTCCGCACCTGCGGAAGGCGAGGATCTGACCGTGGTTTTAGGTGTCAATGACGACAAGTATGACCCCGCAGTCCATCACGTAATATCAAACGCATCCTGCACGACAAACTGCCTTGCCCCGGCCGCAAAGGTGGTTAACGACAAATTCAAAATCAAGCGCGCCTTCATGACCACCATTCATGCCTATACCAATGACCAGCGCATCCTAGATCTGCCTCACAGCGACCTACGGCGCGCCCGTGCTGCAGCCATGAACATTATTCCCACGACTACTGGTGCAGCCAGGGCACTAAAGCTGGTGATCCCTGAATTGGCAGGTAAATTCGATGGTTATGCGTTACGTGTCCCAACCTCCACAGTATCGGTTGTGGATTTCACTGCCGATGTCGAAATTGCGACAACCACTGAAGAACTGCGACAGGCGTTCCGCGATGCGGCTGCGGGTCCGATGAAAGGCATCCTGGCTGCTGTTGAGGAGCCACTTGTGAGTGTTGATTTCAAAGGCGACCCGCACAGTTCATCAGTAGATCTGGCCTTCACAACTGTGCTTGGCAAAGAAAAAAGCGATTTCGTGAAAGTTGTCACCTGGTATGATAATGAGTGGGGGTACTCTGTACGTACGGCTGATTTGGCAGCGATGATGGCGAGATCCTTATAGAGAATTAAGCGCGGAGTTCGAGGTGCAAAAAATTGCAATCTCGAAATTCCGCGATAATGAGGCGCCTATGTTCAATAAAAAGTCCATCACTGATATCAGTGTAAGTGGCAAGCGCGTGCTTGTAAGGGTGGATTACAACGTCCCCATTAAAGATGGTAAGGTTGATGACGATACTCGAATCCGGGCAGCAATGCCCACTTTGGATTATCTGTTGGATCATGGGGCATCAGTGATCTTGTGCTCTCACCTTGGGAGACCGAAGGGTGAGCCAAATCCTAAATATTCCCTCCAGCCTGTAGCAGAGCATCTGGGCAGATTGATGGCGAAGCCAGTAATGTTCGCCGAAGATTGCATTGGACCTTCTGCTGAGAAAGCTGCCAGGGCTCTCAACGCGGGCGATGTATTGTTGCTGGAAAATACGCGTTTCCATCCCGAGGAAGAGAAGAACGATACAAACATGGCCAGACAGTTGGCTGGATTGGCAGATATCTTTGTGAATGATGCATTTGGCTCTGCGCATCGCGCCCATGCTTCAACGGAGGGTGTAGCTCATTTCCTGCCGGCGGTAGCTGGTTTTCTGATGGAAAAAGAGATTCGCTACCTAGGGCAGGCCATAGATAACCCAAAGCGTCCTTTCTATGCCATACTGGGTGGAGCAAAGGTCAGCGATAAGATTGGCGTGATTCGCAATCTGCTCCAAAAAACCGATCAGGTATTGATCGGCGGCGGTATGGCGAATACCTTTTTTAAGGCAGAGGGATATCCCATTGGGGATTCTCTTGTGGAGGATGAAGCGCTAGATATCGCCCGGGAGTTAATCCAAAAAAGCGCGTCTCATCTGCGCCTTCCGGTAGATGTGGTCATTGGTGACCGGTTTGACGCCGAGGCAGAGCGTAAAGTGATGCCGATGGGACCGATTCCGGATGGCTGGCGTATACTTGATATTGGTCCAGAGAGCGTGGCTAACTTCCAAAAGGTTTTATCAACAGCTGGCACCATTGTATGGAATGGTCCAATGGGCGTGTTTGAATTTCCTCGTTTCGCTGAAGGTACCTTCGGGGTAGCGAAGGCAGTGGCTGCTAGCAAAGCTATCAGTATCATTGGAGGAGGAGAGTCGGTCTCAGCGATCCAGAAATCAGGTTTGGCAGATAAAATCACCCACATCTCGACTGGAGGTGGGGCTTCCTTGGAGATGCTGGAGGGTCTGGTATTGCCTGGACTTGCGGCATTAAACGATAAGTAATTGATGACGGGAGACAAAGATATATCCATGATCTTTGTCTCCCGTCAATGATCCATCTCGTTCGATCCAAATCCGGTTCATCCCCCGGTGATCGAAGGAAAGAAATCCTTCTAAATATGCCTTTATCCATTGGGTACATTTACGAGATATCAAGAAACTCCAAGCAGGATTGACTTGTAGAGTATATCGTAAGCATTGAGCTACCCAAAAA
>DATCYX010000545.1:0-12939 GCA_036526235.1 Anaerolineales bacterium
GCGGCAAATTCCAAAAGCTTCTGCTGACCAAAAGACAGCTTGCGGGCAGGCTCATCTTTCAGATGCGTGAGCCCGACGTGTTCCAGGAGCCCGATTGCCCGATCGATCTCTTCTTTGAACATGTTGGGGCCGAGCATTGAACGTAAGCCAACCTGGCGGATGGGAACGATCATGTTTTCGAGAACTGTCATTTCCCAGAAAAGCCTGGTGATTTGGAAGGTTCGGCTGAGTCCTGCATGGCAAATTTGGTTGGGAGATAAGTTCGTAATGCGCTTCCCGTCGAAATAGGCTTCCCCTTCATCTGGGGCGTAGACGCCTGTGATCAAGTTAAATAAAGTGGTCTTTCCCGAGCCGTTTGGACCGATCAACCCGGTGATGCTGCCCGCTTGAACCGAGATATTACAATCCTTGACAGCCTGAATACCGCCGAAACGACGAGAAATCCCATTTGTGTAGAGTAATTCAGTCATGGGGATTCTCCTCGACGAGGGAGGCGGACTCGTCTGTTAAGCCATGCATTTCGGCCATTGAAATTGCTCCCTCATGCGCTGCGCGTGGGGCACGGTGATCTTGTATCCGCTGTTGTATGGTTGGTATGATGCCCTTCGGCAAAAAGATGATCACCGTTATCATCAAAGCGCCAATAATTGCCAGGTAGATGGTGTTTGAACCGAAGCTGAACAGGATCAGATCCGAGGATGGTATTAGGATGAATGCGCCGAGCACAGGTCCCCAAAGCGTGCCCAGACCACCCAGCATCGTCATCAAGATCATGTCAACCCCGACGATAATATCGAACGCAAAAACCGGGCTGATATGGGAGGTGAAATAGGACCATACGCCACCGCCCAGCGCCACAAAATAGGCACTGACACCGAAGGCAAGGATCTTATACAAGGTTGTGTTGACGCCCACCATCTCTGCTTTACCTTCGTCATCTCGAATGGCAACCAATCCCAGCCCAAAGCGGGAGCGGCTGATGTACCAGGAGACAAAGATGGAGATAATCAGCCATAACAGCATGTAATAGTAGAACGGCATGCGAGAAAATTCAGGCGTCCAGGGTGGGAGTGGTTGGCTCAAACCTGGTGCGCCTTTGGTAATCTCTCGGAGATTCAGGGCTGTTAGGCGGAAGATGAGCAGCATAGCAATCGTCGCAATGACAAAAGCAGAACCGCTTGTGCGCAGCATGATCCACCCCAGCAAGATAGCGACCAGGGCGACGACGAACGCCAGCAAAGGCGCACTAAGCAATGGGTTCCAACCCAGTTGATTGGCTGCGATGGCCACTAGATAGGCACCCAGCCCATAGAAGGCGCTATGGCCGAGGGATTTGTAACCCGTATACCCGCCCATAATGTTCCAACTGGTTGCCATCATCGCATACAACATGACATTGAATCCCAAAACATGATAGTAGGGCGCTCGGAACAGCCAGGGGTACGCGAGAAGAATCAACAAGACAGCATATTTCCACCAACGAGCCAGGAAATCCGTCATCTCAACCCTCCCTGATCCGTACGCCGAACAAACCTTGCGGGCGGAATATCAGTGTAACGAACAAGATTAAGTAAAAAACAATCGGTGAGAGATAGGCTGTCATAACTACAGCAGCCACACTCTCAGCGACGCCCATAATAATCGCAGCCACAAATGTCCCCGGAAGGCTACCCATGCCACCAAGCACAATGATCGAAAGCATTTTCGAGATCCACTCTTCATGACTGCCAGAGTTGAAGGTCCAGATCATACTAAATAGCGCGCCACCTGCCGCTACGGAGGCCAGGCCAATCCCAAAGGTGAGTGCCTGAACTCTTTCCACGTTTACCCCCATTAATTGTGCGGCCGAGCGATTCTGTATCGTTGCGCGGATAGCGCGACCAAGGTTAGTGGAACGCAATAAGAGAAAAATCGCTCCAAGTGCGGCAATGGCAGCAACCAATCCACCCACGCGCATCCAGGGGAGGCGCAAAGTCAGTTCGGAAAGGTGGATTGCAAACACTTGACTGGTGTAGTCTGTCCGGATGGAGCGTCCAGTCGACTCCCACAAAGAACCCATCACCCCTTCCAGTGTCAGTGCCATGGCAAAGGTGAGCAAAACGCCTAGGCCTGGATCACCCTTGACCCGAGAAAGCACATAGCGTTGAAAGATGATTCCAATTAAAAATAAAATTGGCACAGACACAATGACCGAAAGAAAAGGATCCAGACCATACTTTGTAAACATCCAATAGGAAATGTAAGCGCTAAAGATCAAGAATGCACCATGAGCGATGTTGATCACGCGCATCACACCGAAAATCAACGTCAGACCGGTAGCCATCAGGGCGTAAACCCCTCCCGTCAGGATTCCGATGATCGTTACCTGGATGAGTACATTCCAAGAAGGAAGATGCATTTGCTCTCTCCTAGATAAAGTTGGGGCTGTCTCAAAAGAACTGAACGAACAGCCAGTGCTCCTGCCTGTAGGTCGGGTTAGTATCCCGACCTACAGGCGGAGGTTTGGCAAATCGTCCTACAACTTATAGACAGCCCCAATCGACGGTCAAACTATAATTTACCAGTTGGGCTTCGGCCAGATAGCATCTGCACGGGCGCGATCGCCAGGGCCGACGATCACGAAGGTATCACTCTGCCACTGGAGTAACATGAAGGTACCTTGCGGGCGGCCGACTTCATCAAAGCTGAGCGGACCAACCACGGTCTGGTACGTTCCCTTGTGGAGCTCTTCGATCAGAGCCGCGTTATCCAGGGAGTCGATATTTTCGACAGCCTGGTGTAGCACCTGTCCGACAGTGAAGGCATTAGCAACATCTTCGGGGATATCACCAGCGTTACCGCCAAACATTTCGGTGTACTTGGCTACCATGTCTGCATTCTGATACTCATCTGCCTCGGGGAACCAGGAAATGGAGGCGAATACGCCTTCCGTTGCAGTGCCCACACCCTCACGGAATGGGCCAGGCAGTGACGGCCCAGTGGTGAAGTAGGCGCCGCGCGGCTGATAGCCAGCTTCCTGGTAGGCGCGGATTTGCCCAACAGCATCTTCAAGCTGCGTGCCGCCAACGATCAAGTCTGGATCGAGATCGGCAACCTGAATGGCGATGGATGAAAAGTCAGTGGTTTCAGGAGCATAGATCTCATCAAAGACCAACTCGAGGCCGGCACCAGTCAGGGTTTCTTTTACGCCATCCATCACGCCCAGTGTGAAGGGATCATCCTGGCTGACCACAGCAAAGGTCGTCGGGCGCTGGTCGTCAGGCAATGCCAGAATATAGTCGGTGAAGGGGATGGCCTGCTGGTTTCCAGGAGCGGGCTGGGCAAAGAAGATATTGGTCAAGCCGCGGTTAAAGACATCGGGGGCGCCGCCTGCCGGCTCAACAAAGGCATAGCCATAGCGTGCCGCCACTTCTGAGGTCGGGATAACCAGGAAGCTCGAGAATGGACCGACAACCAGGTCTACTTTATCGACGGTGATCAGTTTTTCATAGTCAGCAACCGCAGTATCCTGGTCGGAGGCGTTATCCACAATTGTCAATTCGACCTGGCGACCAAGAATGCCGCCGGATTCATTGACAATAGCTGCCCATACTTCATAGCCTTGTTGGGCTGCCGTGCCTGGCTCGCTCATCCGGCCGGTTAGAGGCAGAGATGCACCGATCCTAATCGGTTCAGCTTCCGGTTCTTCTGTTGGGGGAACTTCGGTCGGAGGCGGCGCTTCGGTTGGGGGAACTTCGGTCGGTGCCGGTGCTTCAGTAGCTGCCGGTGCTTCGGGGGCGGGCGCTTCAGTTGCAGGCTGTCCTCCGCAAGCTACGATCAGCATGCTCATGAGTGTGATACTGATCAACAATTTCCAGAATTTGGATTTCATTTTTTCTCTCCTTTGGATATGATTAGATTTTGAGTTTATAAGCTAGTCAGATTATCGATGAGTTAATCCATCCACTCCTCCTTCCATACTTGCGATATTCGAGGATAGCAGCATGAGATTGTGCCCACCACGTGAGGTATTTCAACTCATTAGTCCCCACGGGTGTTCAATCAGATTGGCCAGGTCGTCCAGGAATTGCGCCGCCCTGGCCCCGTCCACTACACGATGATCGAGTGATAGTGTCATCACCATCATTGGCCGGATTGCCACTTGCCTGTCCACCGGTACAACCCGATCAGCGATGCGTCCCACTGATAGAATGGCGGCTTGCGGTGTATTGACGATGGCATCAAAGGCATCGATGTTGTACATGCCCAAGTTGGTCAATGTAAAAGTGCCACCCGAGATGTCAGCAGGCAGCAGCTTTTTCTGGCGGGCGCGTTCGATCAGATCAAAGCGCCGTGTGGCGATCTCACTTAATGAGGCACCATCTGCTCCGTGGATCACTGGGACGATCAATCCCTCATCAATAGCAACAGCAATGCCAACATTGATTTCCTGATTCCACTGGATGCTGCCATCTGCCCAAGATGCGTTCAGACGGGGATGCTCGCGCAGGGTGAACGCGATCAACTTCACCAGTAGATCTGTAAATGTTGGTTTGATTCCAATGCGTTTTTCAATAGTCGGCGTGACACTTTTTCGCCAATCAACCAGCATGCTGGCATCCACTTCGCGGACCAGGTAGAAATGTGGCACGGTTGTCCAACTGGTGGACATACGCTCTGCCATCAGGCGCCAGACCGTTCCCGGCGTTTCGAGACTTGTTGATGCAGCCGAGAATCTTTCAACGCTCAACGGCACGTCGGTGGCCAAAACTGCGCCGTCCGGCCCGGAGCCGGTCAATACTGACAGGTCGATGCCGCGCTCACTGGCCAGCCTGCGCGCTTTTGGAGAAGCAAGGACGATGGGCGAAGTGGGTGCAACGGTAGATGAACTGCGAGCAGGAGCAGGTTGCATGGCGTTCAGGTAAGCCTGGATGTCGGCTTTTTCGATTCGTTTCCCTTTAGCCTTAAACTGTGTCAGGTCGATCCCATGCTGCTCTGCCATTTTGCGCGCCACTGGTGAAATTTCTAACGCGACAGGCGCGGATGTGAGTTGTGGTTTGGTTTCAGGGAGAGCTTGCAGGGTGTTGACCCGCCCAGACTGTGGTTCGCTCACTGGTATGGATGGCACTTTCTCACCAGGTGCCAGGATCCAGGCAATGGTTTGACCAACCGGCACCTCGTCGTTCTCCTTGATAAGCACCCCACCTAGAATGCCTGAATCTGGCGCCTCGATCTCGATAGTCACCTTATCGGTCTCGATTTCCATAAGGGGCTCACCTTTGGTGACGGTTTCTCCTTCACGCTTGAGCCATCTCACCAGTTTGCCCGACTCTTGAGCCATTTCAAGGGCGGGCATTATCACATTGGTTGCCATCTAGCCTCTTGCCGACTCTACCAGTTCCACAACACTCATGCTCATCTCCGGCTCGTGGGTGCGTATTCCAGACAGGGGGCCGGTCGCCGTGTAATAGTGATGCCCGGCTACCATCAAGTCATTGGCTGGGAAGCGGGTGATGATCTCGTGACCGGTCTCGGTAACCACGACTTCTTCCTCAATACGGGCCGCGCTCCAGCCGTCTGAGGATGGCCAGTAGGTTTCGAGCGCAAACACCATACCTGGCTTAATTTCAGCAGGATGGTCCAATGAGACGAGGCGGCTGATGACCGGCTTCTCCCAGATGGCCAGCCCGACGCCATGTCCGTACTGCAAGGCGAAGGCAGCCTCCTCGTTAGGGAATCCAAATTCAGTAGCTTTCGGCCAAATTGACGCAATCTCGCCTGTGGTGCGTCCAGGTCGGACGAGTTCGATAGCCGCATCGAGATAATCGCGGCAGCGTTTGTATGCGTCTACCATGGCATGCGAGGCATAGCCAATTGTGAAACAGCGATAGTAGCAAGTGCGGTAGCCCATGTAAGACTGCAAAATATCATAGTAGACCGGGTCGCCGGGGCGTAACATGCGGTCTGAGAAGACATGCGGGTGCGGGTTGCAGCGTTCACCAGAAATAGCGTTCACCGCTTCTACGTATTCCGAGCCGAGGTCGTACAGCACCTTGGAGACCAGCCCAACGGCTTCGTTCTCGCGCATGCCAGGTTTCATCGCCCGGTACAGCTCATCATAAGCTGCATCGACCTGGGCCGCGGCGTGAGTGAGTAGAGCAATTTCATCCTGCGTCTTGATGACGCGCGCCTCAGACATCAACTGCTGACCGTCAACGATAGTCAACCCCTTTTTCTGCAGCTCGAAGAGAACCGGCACTTCAGCGATATCCACACCCACCGGTTCTTTCTCTAACCCACGCTCTTTGAGTTCGGCCCAGATTTTGTTCGCCACGTCTTCAGCGCGGCCCATTTCGGGCGACATCGCCCCGCGCAGCAGCGAGATACCAGCCCGCGAGCGCTTCTCTCCCAGCCAGGGAGCGTAAAGCTGGTGGTGTTTGGCGGCAGACCCAAAGTCCCACAGGATTGGTTCGTCATCCTGGGGCAACAATGTAAAGCGGTTGACCTTGTCCTGCGCCCAAGTGCCGATGTGAGTGGCAGTTATGTAGCGCACGTTGTTCATATCGAAGCAGAGCAGCGCGCCCATTTCCGATTCTTTCAGTAGCTTCTTCGCCCGGTCGAGACGTTCACGGCGCAAGCGTTCGAAGTCTATGCGCTGTTCCCAATCAACCTGCATGGTTCCGTAGGTTTTTATAGCCATTTCAATTTCTCCTCGTTTACTAGGCTTTGCCACAAAGTGACTTTGCCATTTCGAAAACGGTTTCTTCAGTAGGTACGGTTAAATCTTCTAGCACAGGTGAGAACGGGATGGGTACGTTCATCGCGCCCATGCGTTTTACCGGTGCATCCAGGTAATAGAATGCACCATCGGCAATCACCGACGCAATCTCGGCGGTGACGCCATATTGCTCATAGCCTTCGTCAATAACGATGGCCCGTGAAGTCTTTTTGGCGGATTCGATCAGCGTTTGTTTGTCGAGCGGGGTGGTGGTGCGGGGATCAATGACCTCGGCGCTGATGCCAATATCCTTGAGTTTTTCTGCTGCTCCAAGAGCCACCTGGACCATGGAACTGGTCGCCACCAATGTAATGTCGTCGCCTTGCAGCTTGATGTCTGCTACCCCGAATGGGATTGTATATTCCTCCGCTGGGACGCGACCTTTGATCTTGTACATCATTTTGTCTTCGATGAAAACCACGGGGTTCTCGTCACGTATGGCGGTCTTGAGCAAACCTTTGGCATCGTAAGGCGTGGATGGCATGGTGACCTTCAGCCCTGGCACATGGCTGACCCAGGCCTGTAAGCTCTGGGAATGCTGGGCAGCTGAACGGCGCGTGGCGCCCATGGTGGTGCGGAACACAATCGGAACCTTGAGCTTGCCGCCGGACATGTAGTGAACTTTGGCAGCCTGGTTGACAATCTGGTCCATTGCAAGGGTCAGGAAATCGCCGAACATGATGTCCACTACCGGGCGCATGCCCGTCATCGCCGCACCAACCCCCATGCCAGTAAACCCAGGCTCTGAGATTGGCGAGTCGAACACACGATTCTTGCCGAACTCTTCCACCAGACCAGATAAAACCTTGAACGGCGTGCCCGCTTCTGCTACATCCTCACCGATAATAAAAACATTCTGATCGCGACGCATTTCTTCAGCCAGTGCCTCGCGGATCGCTTCTGCAAACGTTATTTCACGCTCAGCCATATTTATTGTGCTGCCTCCCATTGTGAAACTTTAATGTCAGGCATAAACATCCTCGGTCACCTGGCTCTGATCTGGGTATGGCGCGTCGATGGCAAACTGTACACCTGCTTCCACTTCGTTTTTTGCATCTGCGTAAATGCGCTCAAGCACATCTTGGTCAGTGAGCTTTGATGCAACTAATTTTTCCTCTAACAGTTTCAACGGATCATGGACTTCTCGCCATTCTTGCTCTTCTTCCTTCGAGCGGTAATATGTACGATTGATATCCCCCACATGGTGACCGTAATAACGGTAGGTCAGGCACTCTAGGAATGCAGGTCCTTCACCGCGGCGGGCGCGCTCAACCAGTTTCCGCATCGTCTCATAGACCAGCTGCACGTCCTGACCGTAAATGCTCTCGGTGTGGATCCCAAATGCTCTGGCGCGCTCGGTAACCTCCCCTGCAAGCGCCTCGCTATAATGGGTATATTCGTTATACAGGTTATTTTCACAGACGTAGATAATGGGCAATTTCCACAACGATGCCATATTCATGACTTCATACAAAAGACCTTGCCCCAATGCCCCCTCCCCGAAAAAACAAACGGCTACCTGATCTGTGCCACGCATCTTGGCCGATAATGCTGCGCCAGTCGCTATTCCGGCACTGCCACCCACAATGGCGTTCGCCCCCAGATTGCCAGATTCGGGATCAGCAATGTGCATTGAGCCGCCTTTACCGCGGCAATACCCGGCTTCTTTGCCCAGAAGTTCAGCGAACATCAAGTCAACCGAAGCACCTTTTGCAATACAATGACCGTGCCCGCGATGCGTGCTGGTAATGTAATCATCCCGCCGCAAAGCTTCACAGACCCCCACAGCGACTGCCTCTTGACCCGAATACAAATGGGTAAGTCCGGGCATCAGTGCCTTCATGTATAACTCATTGGCCTTCTCCTCGAACTCGCGGATCTTGGCCATCTGCTCGTAGGCATGCAGCCATTGCTCGACGTCTAGCGTCTCTGGTTTGGGGTTGGCAGTGACTTGCGTTTCATTGGCCATTACTTCACTCCCGACATTTGCGCCAGCACATCGAACATGATCGCAAAATCCTGTTTTTCAAGCCCCATACCTCGGGCTGCGGAAAGGAATTCGTTCGTTACAGCAGTAGTGGGCAAGGGAATGTTCAGCTCGCGACCCAGTTCCAGTGCTAGGTTCATATCCTTTTGCATCATATAACAATCGAACCAGGCTTCATCTGGCATCCCCAGGACGAACGGACCGCGATACTTGACCATTGGCGAAGCGATAACACTGTTAACCAGCACTTCTACTGCAATCTCGCGCTTGATGCCACTCTTCTCAGCCAGCAGAACACCCTCGCTGAAAGCCAGCATTTGCACTGCCAGACTGAGATTGGTTGCGATTTTCATTGTCACGGCGAGACCATTGGCGCCAACGTGCGTTACTTTGGGCCCAATATCTTGTAAAATCGGTTTTGCCTTTTCGAATGTCTCTGCGTCACCGCCAACCATCACGGACAATCGACCCTCTTCGAGAGTCACCACACTGCCTGATACAGGAGCATCCAGCATGGAAGCACCTTGTATAGCAACCTCCTTTGCCAATTCCCGACTGAAGGCCGGACTGACGGTGCTCATATCTACATAAATCTTGCCAGCGCTTAAGCCCGCTAATAGACCATCGGGGCCTTCGGCTATGCTGTGAAGAGCTTCGGTGTTTGTGACCATACTTAAAATGATGTCAGCAGATTTGGCCACGGCACGAGGCGTATTACCCCAGGTCATGCCTGCTTCCAACAGCCATTGGGCTTTTGAACGAGTTCGGTTATAGCCCGTTACGCTGTGACCAGCGTCTAGAAGACGCTTTACCATCCGTCCACCCATTACACCGAGTCCGATAAATCCCAGGTTTGCCATGCAATCCTCCGAAATTATGCCTCAGTCCGTGTTTTTGGCTGAGGCGTAAGTATCTTCGCGCACTTGTTGAAGGTGGTCTTGCATTGCCTTGCGGGCTGCCTGTGGGTCGCGTTGTATGACAGCTTCAAGGATCTTTTTATGGTGATATTGCCCTCGTGCCAGGCCACCTTCCACATTCCCTGTCCGCTTGCGCTGTTCGCGGAGCAAATCAATGATCGAATCCATTAAGGATGGAATAATTGGGTTTTGGGTTGCTTCCGCCAGCGCCAGATGGAAGTCGAGGTCGGCCTCTACAAAAATCTCGACGTTATCCAGGGCGGTATCCATCGTTTCAACGGCCTCCGTCATCGCGGTAATATATTCTTCGCTAATCCGAGTAGCAGCCAGCGCAGCGATTTCGGGTTCCAGGATCTCCCGCACCTCTTCCAGATTAACAAAGCCATTTTCAGTTTTTAGCAACAAACCTAGCGAACGTCGAACTGCACCTGCCGCACCACTGGTCACGAATGTCCCCCGGCCTAAACGAATCTCCACCAGACCTTTCTCTCTCAAAGCCTTAATGGCCTCACGCACCGCTGTTCGGCTGACAGCGAACTGTTCTGCAAGCTCTCGTTCAGCAGGCAATTGATCCCCTATCTTCAGATCTCCCGCTAAAATCCGGCGTTCGATCTGGTCTACAATCTGTTCATATAGGCGTTCAGACTGGATAGGTTGATACATTATGAGAGGTTTTTCACAAGTGGTATGATGACCATACCATTATATCACGACAAAAACGGGTGTCAATAGCCAAATATGGTGAATTATTTCACAAACGCCTAACGGTTTCTTTTTAGTGAAACACACCGCAGTTTTCTGCGGTGTGTTTCAAAATCATCTACTTCGGTAATGCCGAGCGCTAGGTGTAGATATTAATTTTCAAGTCTAATTGTTAGCTTATCTATAGGATCAAGATCGAATCGAATTTCTTCATCTCTTTCGATCCACAGCGGCGGCACGATTGAGCCCGTGATAATTACATCCCCAGAACGCAGCATTTGTCCAAGGGATGCTAATAGGTTGGCCACGTGTTGCACAATGCCAATGAAGTTTCCTGTCAACACCTGTAAATCGGTCACGGTGGCAATTTCTTGTCCATTGCGGTAAATCCGGCCCACCAACCCATCCAATGTACAGCCGGCGCGCGAGTTATCCGATTTTCCTAAGATAACATGGCGGTTGTAGATGTTCCCGGCTAAAATCGCTTCGACATCGTTTGGTGGGAAGTGCACATCCGCAATTTCAATCGCAGGCCCTATTGCGGAAATGGCTGCCTGGATTGTTTCCCTGTCTGAAACCCCAGGAAGGTCCCTATTAAGATAGACAGCGATCTCGGGTTCCGCGGCAGGCTTCGTCCAGCCAGCAATCGAGAGCGCAGAACCGGAATCCAGGAGCACTTTGTCCGTTAGAAAGCCCACCAGAGGTGCGTCAAGTCTTAAGGCTTCCAATGAGGCAGGCGCTCCAAATCCAACTTTCCACCCGATGGCTTTATCACCGGCGTCCAATCGACCCTGGCGTAGCTTGAGGAGCTTATCCATCCCGCGCAGGATGCGCGAATCGTAACCAGCTACATTCACCGTTTATGCCTGATCGGAATGCGAATGGTCGTGCGAGACTTCGTAGCCAGCCGATTCCAGGGAGCCGGCTCCGCTCCAACCCCATACCAGGACAACCTCATCATCGGATGTGTTGTTGAAACCATGCCAGTGACCGCGGGTTGTATACACAACATCTCCCTCGCCCGCCGGCTCATTGCCCTCATCGGTATAGATCTCTCCATGACCTTTGAGCACCAGCAAGAATTCATCAGCCTGGAAATGACGATGACGATCGTGCCGCGCCCCAGGCGGCAAGACTGTCCAGCCGAGGACCAGTTTATCCGAATTAGCTGTCTTCTCATCGATCAGAAATTGAACCTGCATATTGATCCAGCCATCCCGGGGGGATAACCCTTCGACATAGGGTACATCGCGCAAATTGGTACGATAAGGCTTCATTTTAACATTCCTCCTAAAACCCGATACACTTCATGGGCGGTGACAAAATCTCGGTGGTCAATGCCAAGGCCTCGGCAGGCATTCATCATTTCATTGGCAGCCGCTGCAAGCGGCACCGGAGAACCCAGCTTGCGCCCCAAATCCAAGACCAATATCATATCCTTTTGCTGTAAGGTAACATCTGCCAGCGGGACTTCGGGCATGTTCCCTTCCAGAATAAACGGGCCGCGGTAACCTAGAACCGGGGAAGCGGCTACGCTGTTGAGCATCGCCTCAACGGCAACTTCACGCTTTACGCCCCCCTTTTCGGCGAGCGCGATGCCTTCGCCAAAGGCAATCACCTCGACCATAAGCACGAGATTGATGGCGAGCTTCATCTGGACCGCCAGCCCATTCCCACCAATATACATGGCTTTCGCTCCGATATCCAATAACACCGGGTGGACTCGCTCAAAGGCGTCCTTATTGCCGCCCACCATGATCGAGGCCTTACCCTGTGCAAGCGTAATGGGACTCCCAGAGATAGGCGCATCCAACATGGTCAAGCCCGCCGATTCGAATTCAGCGGCAATTGCACGGCTTGCATCCGGGGCGATCGTGCTCATGTCCAAATATATCCCGTCTTCCCGAAGCCCGGCGATAATCCCATCGGTCCCAAGCGCCACGGCTCTGACAGCCGCTGCATCTGTGACAATGGAAAACACAATCTCCGATTGTTTTGCCACTTCGCGCGGACTATCAGCCCAATGCATCCCCAGTTTGATCAGAGGTTCCGCTTTCCCCTGAGTCCGATTCCAACCTGTGACAGAGTGTCCAGCTGCCAGAAGGCGCGGTACAATACCTTCCCCCATCACACCCAATCCAACAAAGCCAATATCCAATGCGCACCTCCTAGGGTCTCATAAAATTTTAGAGATTATAAGGATGTATCTTGATGTAGTCAACATCCTCAGCTATGGGGATTCCCAATTGCCATGCTTGATGATCTGAATCCCCATGCTTGCTTCAGAATGGGATCAGTTGGGTAAGGTAAAACTTTGAAGAAGATTTGGCTTGTCTGGAAGATCGGGCCAGCGCAGGTTAACCTCCTCGCGGTAAAAGATGATTAAGGCCAGCAGGAATATCCAGACCGCGGCAACTGTGATCGAGCCTATGCGTGCTGATCCTACGCCAATGGGGTTCGTTACGACACCTGGCGAAATAGCATTTTTAGAAAAAGAAACAGTAAATATTAAGGACCGGGGTACAAAACGCCTTTCCTTGTTGGTGCAATTGTGGTGCAATTTGCATAGAATCAAT
>DATCYX010000546.1:0-3112 GCA_036526235.1 Anaerolineales bacterium
AGGCTGCAGGTACAACCCAGTTGCCGCTATCCTCGTTAGGGCCATCGAAGTATTCGCATGCAGCCACAATGGGGATGTGTGAAAGGATGCAGATTGGCATTTCGTGGGGCGTCGACTCGACATCTTGAACAAGCCACGCGAATTGCTCCTCGTCTAATTTGCCAATATATGGATATCCAGACACCTCATTGGGCGGGTGATTGCTGTCCAGAACAACAAAGTGCCACCCAGCTTGGTCGAAACTGTAGTAGCGGTGGGAGAGGCCAAGTTTCTCGATCGCCATGTTCTTACCATAAAGCGGGTCAGTTTGAATGCTTTGATCTGGATAAGCCCACCCCCACACATCGTGGTTTCCAATGGCGTGGATGATGGGGAGTTTACACTCAGCATTCAAAATATAATTAAATACCTCCCACTGTGCCTGGGTGCGGGCTTTATCCGTATTAAGTGAATCCATGATCGAATCGCCCGTGTTAATAATGAGATCGGGTGGGTCAGGTTGCTCCTGTGCATGGCGAAGGGCTTTAACCATGCCGTCGGGAGCGATCCCTTCGGGCTGAACGTGAATGTCCGTCAGGTGAGCGACGCGCAGAACGCGTTTCCCATGCGTGCAGGGTGATACGCTTGCGATTTCAGGCGCCTGTGTGGGGACGGTGGTCTGGGTGGGCGGGGTTGTCTCGGTTGCCATTGATGTGGGCTGAGGAGGCAGCGTTACCGGCTTCCAGGACGCGTCTTGTGCAGGAGTCTCTGAGGCAGGAGCGCACGCACTGGCAGTCCCCAGAGCTGCCAATCCAGCCAGCTTGAGAAATTCCCTGCGGTGAATCAAATTGTCTTTCATTACCTATTTCCTTGTTATGGATAGGTCTGGTGACATAAAGAGATCAAAACGGAGTGGCGCGGGGAACTCCCGCGCCACTCCGTTCTTGTGGAGCGAAGGTCATTCAGTTTCAAGGATATAACCCCGGATGGTGCCCGGCACACTCGGGTCGGGATCCAAGCGTTCATAGCGCATACGCAGCTGTAAACCTTTGTATGCACCCTCCCCATGGCCTACGTACTTGAAGTAGGAATACCCGTTTTTGATGCGCACCCCTTCAATGATTCCCTCCCAATAGCCGTCGGCATTGGAAAGCTTGAAGGTACCCCACATTCTACCGATGACATACACCGGGGGATCAACCAGCTTGAAATTACAATTAAAATCGTACAAGGCCTCGCCGCTGACTCGCGGGTCGCTCGCTTCAACCAGGGAGGTGAACACATTGTTGCGAACATGATACAGGTTTTTGTCGGGGAAAGTCTCTTTGCCCGGATCGATATCCCGTCCCAGCGTGTCGGTCCCGGTAAAGGTTGTCTTGACCGTTTTGGCGCTGCCCTGCAAGGTTGGCACCATCACGAGGGCCAGGATGAGTGATAGTGAAAACAACAGGTACTTGCGCGTGTTCATTTTCCTCTTCCTTTCATGGTTTTCCCATTATGGATCAAAATGATTGTCAAAATCGGTGCAGTGCTCGTGAATCGCGTTCGGCGATCCTTATCTGCCAAACATGTAGAGAAATCAGGTGTGCATCAACCAAATCCATCTCTCCTTTCCGGTACGGCTCAGGCATCAGCTTCCGCTTACCTGTTGGACCGGCATCAGAAATATTACAGTGTAACCGCGATCGCCATGCATTCCCGATCGGCAGGAAAGGGGCTTTGAGCAGCAGACCATTTAGACCGGCCCATCCTCCACCTGGATGGTATGCGTTTCTTGCTTGCCTGGACCGAGCTCCTCGAATAATAGGAAGGTGCCCAGAAAGGCGGATACCCGGTCGTGGATACCATGAGGTCCAGCATATATTTGCCCGCATCCATCCCTCCCGCGCTAGGTAAATAACAAAAAACCGACCAACATGCTTTGGCCGGTTTCGCTATTGGCTCCCCATTTACCCTGCTTGTCCCCCAACAAGCGACCACATGAGGCTCATGGATCTCCGCCGCCTGGAAAATACTCCAACCCAAGTATATAAAAACTCAATTCGGATGTCAATATCCTATTTGCAGTATTTTTAAAGTTATGGAACCAGCCGCAAATGCCCCTCCGCCCCGGCTTCGACCCGGGCGCGCTCCCACAACATAGGGTGATATTGAATCGTGCGCCACAAATCTACCATGTCGGCGTAATGGGGATGGTAGGCGTGCCCCGACTCTCCCGTGGTGTGGATGGTCATCGAATTGCTCAGGTCGTTGAGGTCTACGACCATGCGCTTGGAGGGCAGCCAGGTGACTTCATAGGGATGCTTGGCGTTAGCCTCCCAGCCAGTGGCGTTGACGATCGATTCGCCCCCGGCGGTAGGGTACGGGCCGCGGTTAAAGATCGCCTCGATGGGAGCCACGCCCGATTTTCCCAGTGTCTGGTTGCGCAGGGTCAGAGTATGCAGGTCGCCCCAAGCCCACTTAGAGGGGTCTTTACCCTGCGTTTTCTCCAGCTCATCCACTGCGCTGGTGAAGGCTCGCAGCAGGATCTCGTCGCGGGTTTCAACGAGATCAGGAGTCGTTCGGTCGTCCCACCAAGGGCTGTTTGGCTGCTCAACGAGGTTGCGCACTACTTGGATCCAGCGGCTTCCCCCCTCGGGGTAGTACGCCTCCGGCAGGTCATCGTGGAATGTAGCAGCCAACAAGTTCTTCCAGAACACCGCGAACAGCGCCGCGCCGGCTGAATCCATGCTATTCTGACCATCCCAGGTTTGGAGCAGCTCAAACGTCTGCGCCAGGATGGGTCTGCCCCACTGTGCCTGCGGCAGGTAGGGGGTGAGAATCTTCGCATTCAGATCCAGATTGTCACCCTGCATGGCTTGCATCCAAGCCATATCGATGGGGCCTGCATGCGCGGCGATCATCTCCATAATGCGCGCCGCGCGGTAGCCGTAATTCCATTCGGCGGTGATGAAGTATGGGTAACCAGAGCCCACAACGGCATTATTGGCAGTCACGATGTACCCCTGCGGCGGATTGAAGGCGTAGGGCATCTCCTCGAAGGGGATATAGCCCGTCCATTCGTACTCATCTGTCCAGCCGGGCACAGGCAGCCAGCCATCGCCGGAAGCGCGCACAGGGATCTTACCCGGCG
>DATCYX010000547.1:0-3513 GCA_036526235.1 Anaerolineales bacterium
GTTAGGGTCGCGTATGGTGGTGACACCATTGGCAATCGCCAGAATCAATGAATCCTGGTTATCCAGAATATGGAAATGAGTATCTGTCAGACCAGGGATGAGATATTTGGCATTTCCATCAATTACTTGCGCTCCAGGCGGGACGCTGACCTCTTTTGCCGCGCCGATTTCGACGATACGATCTCCCTGCACAATGACTGTCTGCGATTCCAAGACTCGTTCCGTATCCATCGGGATGACGTTGACATTCACAAAGGCAACGGTCTGCCTGCTCTGAGCCAGAGTTGTAGATGCGGGGTGGACAGTCAGGAGAATCAGGAAGACCATGCCAGCCACCTTTACCCAGGTATTCAGGTGAAACACAAAGGTTCTCTGTATTGAAACCTTTGTATGCTTTATGCCTATGCTTTTCATCTCCTAGTCTCCGTATAATTTTTGATAGAGTGCGTCTTGAGAACCGTTGTAGGTTACCCCAGTGGCGAGCGCATAAATGATTTCCTGAGATTCGCTCAATCCACCAGGATAAGTCGCGGCTGAGATGAAGGCAAAAACGTCCTTGCCGGCTCTAAATACAAGGGTCATTCCCTCGCGCCCCTCCTTTGAGAAGGTTAGCATCCCGGCATCGCGTCCATCACCCAATGTTACTAACGCTGTTTCACCCGCGACATTCCTTGCTGGCTCATCCCCGACTACGAACATGGGTAAGAGTGACTGTAAGAACGCATCCGGTGAAGAATCGGATTGGATTCCCAAATGCGAGAGTTCTTTCTCTTGAAAAAGAGCCAGAGGGAGGAATCCAACATTCAGCACAAGTTCACCCGATTCGAGAGCGTTCCTGTTGCGATAACGGTCAAGAGCCGCCTCCGTACTCGCCATGACGAGGTTGGCACCGGGGATGACTTCATGCGCGCTCCAGCCAGTTGGGACATATAGGCTGAATAATTTCGTGGAAGAGACAAATTCCGTGGACGGGAAGCTGGGTTCTTTTGCCTGCCCTTTCCCGCTGCACGCCGCCAGGACAAAGAGTGCCGCCAATAAAATAATGAGAACAAATATCTTGTGCAAAAACCGCTTGATTTTCATGAACTCTCCTGAGAAATAAATTGAATTGATATTAGACCTCGGATGCTCCGTCATTTTGATTTTGATCTTCTTTTCGTTCAATATGATTCACAGACACCAGCGTCAATCCGAGATCACGGATGCGGCTGATCAAACCATGCAATGCCGATTGATCCTCCATGTAGCCCTTGATCAGGGTCTGCACCGGTTCAGCGGTTTCGTCAACAGCAATCTCCATTCCTTCGAACCACGCTGCGCTTTGCGGACTGATGCGGCTTCGCACTCGAAATTCGTAGTAAGCAGGTTTGTTGAATTCGGGTAAGGGATCCATAAGCTGTCTTCTTAGGCACTGGGCTTTTGCCACTTCCGACAAAAGCCCAGTGAAGAGGAATTGGTGGAGAGTCGAATTCCTGATAATGTTCAGCGCACTCCTAATCGGCAGGTTGACTTACAGCTCTTGATGCGGCGAGTGGCTTGTCCATTGTGCCAACAGGCACCCCGTTAATGGTAACTGCGATCGGTTTTCTCATGAGATATATGGCGGTGACAACACTCGGTATCCATTCGATGAGATATTCCGACAAGGGTATTTCAGCCATTGTGATAACCCCATCAGGTAATCCTGCGGTGACCCAGAACAAATCGTGAACCGTATGGAGGATGATCAAGGGCCAGATATTGTTGACCCGCAAGCGCACGGCTCCAAGCATCACCCCATAGAGAAATGCATTGAGAATCTGAACCAGGTTATCCTCCAACGACATCCCACCACCCAGGGACTGAACGATGTGGGCCGCGCCGAACAAAATCGCCGGGATGAGGACCGCTTTTAGCTTTCCATGCGGCAGAAATGCCCTTATGAACAAGCCGCGGAACACAGCCTCTTCGCTTATCCCGGTGAAAAGCACGGCCAGGAGAAATATGTTTACTCGCTGAGGTTCCATCGTGTAAGTTCCAAAGAATACCAGCGGGAAGAAAGTAAGGATGAGCGGAACCGCCAGCGCGTACACATTCTGGGTTGTATTGACCAAACCGGCATCCTTCCACCAGCCGATCTGCCAGATAAAGATAAGCGATACGATGGCGATCACTCCCATTGCGGATGTCCTGATCACCAAATCGGGAAGCCCTAGCACTCTACCAAGGATGGCAACCACAAATCCGAGAATCTGCATTACGATGATGGTAAAGAGCAGTGAGAACCAAAAGGGGTGTTTTTCAATAAAGTTCTTCATGATCTTCTCTCCTTCTATGGGTATGGAATGTAAAAAACTACATTCATTAGCACTGAATGTAGCCTAAAAAGGTATGGTTTGTCACCATACAAAGGTATGGGATTGGTATGGGATTATCGAAAGGCTATAAAATGCCCAATTCTTGGGCGCGCGATACTGCGTGCGCCCTTCGATGTACCCCCAATTTGCCATAGATATGAGTCGTATGCCATTTTACGGTATTGGTCGAAAGATACAACTCATCAGCAATCTCTCGGTGGGAAAGGTTTGCAGCCATCAACCGCAGAACAGAAATCTCGCGGTCTGTAAGCGGTTCAATAAGTGGTTGATGAGGAGAAGGTTTCCCTAGCTCGATGGAGCCTTTTTCAACATCCGCTGCAGGAAATGCAGCCAGGAGCTTAGCGACGTAATCCGCTGCTATTCCGCGCACCGCAGTAAGTTGCAACAACTGCTCCATTGGCAATCCGTAATCGACAAAGGTGCGGACATAGCCCTCTGGCTCAGCTAGGCTGAGCGCACTGCGCAGCAATTCCAATGCCCCTTCCAAATCATTCGTCGCATGACAGCAGAGAGACTGAAGCGCCAGATTTTGAACAACCCATCCCCTTGCACCATATGATCTGGCAGAGTCCTCGCATGGTTTTAAGATTGAAAGCGCCTGATCAGGTCGCCCATCAATAAGCAAAACGTGAGCGTAGACGAGTTCATTCAACAAAGCCCATGGATTGTTGACCGGCTCGCGCCTTTTTGCATAATCATCTGCCCATTGTAGAGCACCCCACGTACTTTGCTGAAAGAGCAGACAGCGGACGCGATAATACTCATATTCTATTTGATGCATGACCTGATAGCGGGGGCTGGTTTGTTTAAACAGCTCGTCAGCCTGTATCATCAAGTTGGCCACCTCTTCCTGGTTGCCAAGCGCTTGATAGACTCGTGCTAAAAGCTGGCGGGCGCGAATAACATTAACAACCTTATCCGCGATTTCTCCGATCTGAATTGTCTTTGAGAGAACCTCCAAAGCTCCGTCGAGATCATTTCTTTCGAAGAACAACTCGCCTAGCTCAAGTAACACATAGGCAGCAGCCGGGTGGGCATGATAACTATTGCGCTCAACAATTTTTTTACACAAGGCCTCCGCGTTATGCAGTTTCCCCTGCTGCAGGTAGGCATTCGCGAGAAATCCAGCCGCTGCAAGAACAGGATATTCGACCTC
>DATCYX010000548.1:0-4254 GCA_036526235.1 Anaerolineales bacterium
GGGTTCAGTGGGTGGGGGTGGAGGCGCTTCAGTCTCCGCCGCTGGGGGCGCTTCGGTAGGCTGCGGGGCACAGGCGGCTAAGACCAAGCTGAGCACGACAATCACAGCGCCAAGGACATACAAAGGTTTTCGGTACATTCTTACTCCTCCTAAATAATTTGTTTTGTTAGGCGACTAGGATACTCATTGAAATTGCCAATGTCTTTCCAGAAATGTATACGCACCTCCTTCTCATTATTTTCTTTGCTACAATCTTGTCCATTATACGATAGGATAATAAGTTGTCAAAGGGAAATTTGAAATTCGTTTGCTATCGTACATAATTGACGCAATTTGTCCGGTTTTTACCATGACAACTGACACTTTCCTGCACACATATTTATAGGTATACTGAAAAAAAGGTTGAAACGTTCATCCGATCAGGAGAGTACAAATGGCCTATCGAACCTGGCAGACTATTAAAGTATGCTACTGCCAACATGTGGACGCCGAAGTGGGGTTGGAAGCAGAGCTGGTTTACCCGGCTGAATGGCTGCCCGACCAGGCTCCCAGAATCCTTGCCCGGCGCTGTTCTCAAGGAATAGCCTGCAATTTAGACGGCAGACCGAGTTGCGTCTGGGCTGGCACCAACCCGAATTTCGATCCTTTTATCGAAATATAAATCCCCATCCTCTCCCCAGGTAAGGGAGAGGGGGCGATTAGCATCAAATCACTCCCAATTTCCGCCCAACCTTCGCAAAGGTTTCCAGGCCTTGATCCAGGTCTTCTTTTTGATGCGCAGCCGAGATCATCACCCGGATGCGCGCTTTGCCGCGCGGCACAGTGGGGAATCCGATAGCCATGGCAAAAACACCATTTTCGAATAATTCGCGGCTAAATTGCTGGGCAAGCGGCGCTTCCCCTAGCATCACCGGTGTGATGGGTGTCACGCTCTGGCCCGTGTCAAAGCCCAGATGCTTCATCTCCTCTTTGAAATAGCGCGTATTCTCCCATAACACGTCCACCAATTCGGTAGATTCTTCCAAGATATCCACTGCAGCCAGGCAGGCAGCGGCATCCGGAACGGTCATGGCTGAGGAGAATAAAAACGGCCGTCCGCGCTGGCGCAGCCATTCCACAACGGTCGGGTTGCCAGCTACCACGCCGCCCACCACACCAAAGGCCTTCGAAAGCGTGCCCACCTCAATATCCACTTTTCCATGCAGGCGAAAGTGATCGACGATGCCGCGACCACCCCGTCCAAGCACGCCCTCACCGTGGGCATCATCCACCATAAGCAACACATTGTGATCCTGACAGACTTCGTAAATCTTATCCAGAGGGGCTATGTCACCATCCATGCTGAAGACGCCGTCAGTGATGACCATGGCGCGCGTAAATTTACCGCGCTGCTGGATGAGCGCCTTCTCCAAATCCTTGGCATCACAGTGATTGTAACGAACGATCTGAGCCCCCGAGAGGCGGCAACCATCGATGATGCTGGCATGATTCAATTCATCGGAGAAAATTCCGTCTCCCTTGCCCACCAGCGCCGGGATAGCACCTAAATTTGCGTTGAACCCAGACTGAAAGGTGATAGCCGATTCAACGCCTTTGAAAGCAGCCAGGCGCTGCTCCAATTGGATATGCAATTCCATCGTCCCGGCGATGCTACGCACCGCAGCCGGTCCCACGCCAAATTTTTCCACAGCATCTTTGGCCGCCTGCACCAAGCGTGGGTGGTTAGCCAGCCCCAAGTAGTTATTCGAACAAAAATTTAATGTGCGCTTACCGTCCACCACCAGCCAAGCCCCTTGCGGTGTGCTGAGGGTGCGGATGCGGTTGTAAAGCCCTGCATCTTTTAGTTTTTTAATCTCGTCTTGAATCCATTGAATCCTGGTAGTCATGGTTTTCCCTCGCAATTTATTTACGATCCTTCCGCTTGACCCCCGAACCAAGCAAGCGGGATAGGAAGTCAACTCTCCCTGACGATTTCGATACAGATTCGGGCATGCCTTCAAAAGCCCAGTTGGCGGCCAGTCGCTCTTTCAACCACTCAGCATAACCTTGCTGGGCAGATTCTAACTGCCTCACTAGAAACTCGCCGTCATTCGCTTCGATGGCTTCTCGCAGCGATAGTAATGAGGCGATAGCCCTGTCTAGGACACGAACCACATTATCACGGTTGTGCAATGTCATGCCACCCAAGCCATCTGCCATACCGCCATGCAGGTTGGCAGCAGATACATCAGCATAAGCCCGCCCGGCGATCTTGCGCGCCTCACGCCAACCCGGCTGACTAACTGTGGCATTAAGCAACGCAACAGCCAACAGTTGCGGTAAAGCATGCGTGGCAGCCAGTAAGCCGTCAATTTCCAATGGGTCGACAAACAGGGGATCTGAACCCAGCAGGCTCGCCAGTTTGCTGGCTAACTGGAGGGCATCGCTGGATGTATTGGGTGGGGTGATAATCGCCATGATACCACGCTGGAACAAGTCGGCATGGGCGGCATCGATCCCGATTTCTTCTTGATATAAATAAGCCGGATTTATAGATGGTACCAGCCCCACATAGAAGCGATTGTCTGGTAGCAACTCTTTTATCCACTCAGACATCGAAACCTTAATCGGACCGGTATCCATCACCACCGCGTTTTCCTTTAGATCCTGGGCAATGATTTCTAAGGTCTCGCGCAATTGGTCTGCAGGTACAGACAATATAACCAGGTCCGCCTCGCGCACCGCGGACGGCAAATTGATGGCGACTTTATCAATGGCACCCATTTTCTGGGCGCGGCGGGCGGCCTCCAGGTGTATATCGTGGCCAATTCGCTGGAACACCTGGTCCTGCTCGGCCAAGGCCAATCCAATTGATGCTCCAATCTGTCCTAAACCTACAATGGTTATTTGGGTCGTCATAGATAATTCATCCTATTCCTCATGATCTGCGGATTGTAATAATCGGAGTAATTGATCTTCTAACGCCTCCCCGGCTTCGGAAAGAAGATCTTGATGTCTTTGTATCAGAGAAACCGTCAGCGGCGAAGCTCCAGCCGCAGATGCCATTTGAGCTCCCCATGCCGGATGCTGGCTGGCGATCACAAATGCACGCCGCCAACCACGCGCTTCTCCTTCTCCCCAGTCTTTAACCCTGTTGGGTGTGAGCGTCTTCGCTAAGACGATCAAAACCCGCTCCCACAGCCTGAGTGGATAATGATTTTTACCTACGTCGTGAAGCAAGGCCGCCTGAAGCAAATTTTTTCGCAGCTCGGCTGAGACCCCATCACTTGCAACCATCACAGTCCGCATCACCTTGATGCTGTGCACTTGCTCGCTGTGGTGCATCTGGCTAAAGAGCGCCATTTGCGCGGGATTGAGTAGCGGGCTTATCGTCTCAAGATCCTCAAGCGAGGGCGCCGAAAACAGGGCATTCCAGAACTGTCGGGCGCGGTATAGGATACGTTCGGCAATCATCCCACCAGTAGGTTCATCAACAGCCTGAGTGGGGGTGTGATAATGTAAGTCAGCACACCGAAGAACACAATGACCATCAGGATGACCGGCCCGTATGGACGGATGCGGTCGAGGGTGCGCAACCAAGAAGCTGGGAGGAAGTACTCGGCAATTTTCTCCCCATCCAAAGGCGCCAGTGGGATTAAGTTGAACAGGAGCAATACCAAATTAATTTGGATAAATATATATAGAAGTTGTGGTAGCGTGGGTAAAAATTGGTCCCTGGCAGTAAACAACGCCATCTGTGCATCCAGCACTGAAAAAACACCTAAACGAAACGGGATGGCTGCCACAATCGCCAGGAGCAAATTCGAGAGCGGGCCAGCTAACGAGACCCACATCATGGCAGACGGGGAGCGTCTTTGCAATTGATATGGATTGACCGGCACAGGTTTCGCCCAACCAAATCCAGCCACCAACAACAGCAGCGATCCGATAGGATCCAGGTGCGCCAGAGGGTTCAACGTCAGGCGACCATTGGCTTCGGGTGTGGTATCGCCAAAATAATTGGCTGTCCATGCGTGAGCAAATTCGTGAATGGTAAAAGCCACAATCAATACTACTAAATGAGATATCAATATTGATGGAGCTAAATCTAAAGCATTAAACATATTCCTCCAGAATGAGAGGATTATACCATTTTCGACCACAGCCTTTCTTCTAACCTCCTGGAGCATGCCAGGGCACAGGGCAATCTAGAGCAATCGCATTAGAGCGATTTCCTGCCACTGGAGGGAGAGATTGGGGTATCCTGGTGAGAGT
>DATCYX010000549.1:0-7903 GCA_036526235.1 Anaerolineales bacterium
CAACATCTTTCTATCCATTAACTCGCGAAACATCCGACCCACCTCCATAATTTGTGCCGGCCGTTATGTTAATCCAACCTGCAGAAATTGAGATGGGAGTATCGTTGTCGCACCCGTCATAGCAGCGAAGGGGAGATAAAATCATCACCCAGCGGTACTAATATAAAAAATGCCCTGGAGATCTGTGGAACCTCCAGGGCATCTCTCCCTGAATGCGGCGAGTGTCTCGTATTACTCAGGGAGACTAAATTGTTCTGATTTAGCTGCAAGATTTGTGCCAACCACAAACCGAAAATATATCAACAAGTATCATGTTTTGATACATGGAACGTTGGATTTGTCCAGCAGGGCTTATACCCGATCTTAGGCTGGGGCTGCTTTGACAGAAGATTGAACGTTTGGTTACGCGTCGATGGGTATCTCTTCGAGCTGGTCCAGCAAGCCAGAGAGCACATCGAAGCCCCCTTGCCAGAAATCCGCACTGCGGATATCAATCCCTGCCTGGGAGAGCAAGCGCTCTGGGGCTTCGGAACCACCAGAAGAAAGCAGGCTGACATAGCGTGGCTTGAAGGATTCGCCCTCCACTTTGTACTGTTTGTACAGGGATAGCACTAGGAGCTGACCAAAGGCATAGGCGTACACATAGAACGGTACCTGATAGATGTGCGGAATGGAAACCCACTCCCAGCGGAATTCGTCGCTGATCTCGACCACCTCGCCGAACTGACGCTTCAAGTTCTCCATATAGGCTGCTGAGAGCTCATCCGCCGAAGCGTTTTGATCTACCATCTCGTGGGCATCCCGCTCAAACAGTGCGAAGTATGCCTGGCGCATGATCGTGGCGTAGGAATCGTCCACCTGGCGGAAGAGCAGGTCACGGCGGACGCTCTCGTCATCTTCCTGTGCCAGCAAGCGATCGATGAGCATTATCTCGCCAAAAGTAGAAGCCGTTTCCGCTAGGGGCAGCGAGGCGTGGAAGGTGAACATGCTGTGGTCGGCTGCCAGCATGGTGTGGATGGCATGTCCCAACTCATGCGCCATGGTGGCGACATCATCTGCTCTGCCCTGATAGTTGAGCAACACATAAGGTGTCATTTTGGGCGTCACCGACATGCAGAAAGCCCCGCCGCGCTTGCCCTTTCGCACCTCGCTATCCAGGTGATTTTCAGCGAAGACGCGCCTGGCCAAGCCTGCCAGCCTGGGCTCAAATTCGTGGAATGAGCCCAGCACCATCTCAGCCGCCTGGGTATACTCGTAACGCTTATCCGATTTGACCACCGGCGCGTAGATATCGTATCGGCGCAGGCGATCCATTCCCAGCCATTTTGCCTTGAGGCGGAAATAGCGTTGGTACAGGGATGCATTGCGCTCACAAACATCCAACAGGGTATTAACTACCGGATCGGGAATATCGTTCATCAGGTTGCGGGCGCTGATCGGGCTGCTGAAGCGGCGCAGGTCCACCTGCTCGTTGCGCCAGTCGCGCACCAAAGTCTGGTATATCTGCCCCAAGATTGGACCCTCTTCCCCGTAAACGCGGTAGAGCTCCTGGTAGGCGGCGGCACGCAGGTCGGCATCGTGTTGTCGGACGTATACCATCAACTCCCCGCGGGTCAGTTCCTTGACTTCGCCGTCCACCTGCAGCTTGAAAGTATAGCGGTTGGTGATCGAGTCATACAGGTTGCCCAGTGCGCTTACACCAGTGACATTCTTGATATTGATGATCTTCTCTTCTGGCTCGGTGATGGTATGCGGCTTGAAGTGGCGCATCTCCTCCAGCCAGTATCGGTAATCGCCAGCTTCAGACATCAGCCGCGCCGCGTTGTCGTCGTCCAGATCCTTCCACCACAGGCTGAAGAAGAGCGTGCGGTTCTGCAGGATTGCTATAAATTGGTCCACGCGGGCTACCAATGTCTGGGCTGCCTGGTCCTGTGTATCGGCGCTGAAGCTCAATCCAGCAAAGGCATACAGGCGCGATCCCAACTGGTTTATCTCTTCCAGTAGGGTGACAAAGTTCATAAATTCGGCTTGCTTGATCTGTGAGGACAACTGCGAGCGCATGGACTCAAATTTGGCAACCTGGGTTTCTAGGTCGGTAAAGGTCTGCTCCAGCTCCGGGCTATCCAGAGCTGGAAAAAGGTCGCTAAGGCTCCAGCGGGTCTGGGTGTAGGGTAAGGTCATGGGGATCTCTCTTTGATATGAATATATATAGTCAAGATGGCGGAGAGTATTATACCCGAAGGGCTCATTGGCTCACACATTGAACCTGACGTGCATGATCTCGCCATCCTGAAGGATATAGTCTTTGCCCTCCAGGCGCAGCTTGCCTTTGGCGCGGGCCTCGCTTAACCCTCCCAGCGCAACTAGATCATCAAAGGAAATCACCTCGGCGCGGATGAAGCCTTTCTGCAGATCGGTATGGACGACGCCCGCTGCGCTGTGGGCGTTGTCGCCCCGGCAGATGGTCCAGGCGTGCACCTCGTCTGATCCAATGGTAAAGAAAGACTGTAAGCCCAACAGATCGTATGACAGGCGGATCACCTTGTACAGGCTCAGTTCCTGGATGCCGTACTCCCCCATAAAGACCTCGGCGTCCTCCGGCGAGAGCTGTGCCAGCTCCATCTCCAAGCGTCCTTGCAGCGGCATGACTGCCGTATGAGCATGAGGGTAAGCCACATCCGGCGGCGTCTGCTCGTCCGAGAGGTTCAGCACCAACAGCACTGGTTTGCGGGTCAGGAAGCCAAAACCCGAGAGAGACTTTTGCTCTTCGGCGGAGAACTCAACTTCCCGCAAGGGCTTCTCCTGTCCGAGGGCGTCGTGCAGCTTTTCAAAAAGGGCTAACTCGCGCTCGATCACCGCCTTATCACGTCCCCCGCCCTTACGCCGCTCGTCACCCAGGCGCTCCAGCTTGCGCTCCACAGCGATCAGATCGTTAAGCAGAAGCTCCGCATCCATGGCGTCGATGTCACGCTGTGGGTCGACGCTGCCGGATGGGTGGGGCACGCTAGCCTCCTGAAAGCAGCGGACAACGTGCACAAAGCCGTCCATCTGGGTCAATTGGTTAAGCAAAGTCCCCGAGATACCCGCTTTGCTGGCTCCGGCCTCCAAACCGGCAATATCGGCATAGGTGACCTTGGCATAGACGGTCTTTTGGGGACGGAAGATGGCGGATAGCCGATCGACGCGTTGATCGGGAACATCCACCACGGCGGTGTGTACTTCAAAACGCCCGCCGCTCATGGTGGTAGGAGCATTGCCGCGTGTCAGGGCGTTAAATACGGTGGTCTTTCCTGCTTGGGGGAGTCCGATAATTCCCAGTTTCATAGATGTTTCAGGTGTAGGTCACCCTGATAAGATGCTGATTGAAGATTACAGATAATTTGAGTATAATTGTCATCGAGCCGAAGTGGCGGAATAGGCAGACGCGCACGACTCAAAATCGTGTCCCCTCGGGGGTGTGGGTTCGATTCCCACCTTCGGCACTGACATTATAGCACGCGGACAGGCAGACGCATGAGTGCATCAATAAACGCCTCGTGCGTCGCTTGCTTAAGGGATATGCGGCTATAATTAAACAGGGTTCCATTTAAAACACGATGTGCCAATCCGAGAAATGAATTTGGATGCTAGCGTGTTCCATTGCCCCTTCAGAGTAAAACACAGAGGTTGTCATGCCAAATTTGAATAATGTCTTAGCAGTCATCCTGGGCGGCGGCGTAGGCAAGCGTCTCCACCCGCTTACCAAACAGCGCGCCAAGCCTGCCGTACCCATCGCCGGAAAGTACCGCCTGATCGATGTGCCTATCAGTAACTGCATCAACTCCGGCATCAGCCACATCGCTGTGCTCACCCAGTTCAACTCGGTCTCCCTGCACCGCCACATTACACAGACCTACACCTTCGACGATTTCCATCGCGGCTGGGTTCAGATCCTGGCGGCGGAACAAACCCCGCGCAGCACCGACTGGTACCAGGGCACCGCCGACGCCGTGCGCAAGCAGCTCTTCGAAATCAAAGCCACCGATGCCGAGCTCGTGCTCATCCTGGCTGGCGACCATCTTTACCGCATGGATTACAGCTCTATGGTCGAATTTCATTATGAACAGGGAGCCGATGTAACGGTTGCTGTCCAGCCGGTGGCGGCGAGCGAATCTTTCCGCTTCGGTCTGCTCAAGAAGGATCCGGACCAACACATTGCTGCTTTCGTGGAGAAACCCCGCGACCCCAACGTGCTGGCACAGTTTGTCAGCCGCGACGATCCAGCGCGCCCCTACCTGGGTTCGATGGGCATTTACGTCTTTAACACCGCCGTGCTGGTGGACCTGCTGGAAAACTCCCTGCACGAAGACTTCGGCGGTCAGATCATCCCCAACGCCATCCACACCCACAAGGTCTATGGCTTCGATTTCGATGGCTATTGGGAGGATATCGGGACGATCCGTTCATTCTTCGAGACTAACCTGAGCCTGACCCAGCCCAACCCTCCCTTTAACTTTTACGACCCTGTGCGTCCGATCTACACCCGCCAGCGCCACCTGCCCAGCACAGTCATCGATGGCGCCACCCTACACAACGTGATGCTGGCTGAAGGCAGTCTGATCCATCATGCGGAGATCAACGATTCGATCGTCGGGTTGCGCAGCATCATCGCCGATGGGGTGCGCATCAACAAGAGCATCATCATGGGGGCAGATTACTACGACGAGCCGGAAGTGCTCTCCCGCAAAGGGATCCCGCTAGGGATTGGGCGTGACTGCCGTATCGAGGGAGCCATTGTGGATAAGAACGTGCGCATGGGCGAAGGGGTGACTATCCTACCCTTCGAGCGCGGAACAGATTTGGATGCGGGTAGTTGGGTAGTTCAAGACGGCATCGTGGTCATCCCCAAGAGCACCATCCTGCACCCAGGCACCTACATCGGTCCGGATTAGTTGATTTTCTCCCAACGCTCCCATCTCTTCCTTGCTTAAAGAAAACGAGTTGTTATGCGGCAGGTTCGCCGCCTAACAACTCGTTATTTCCAATCTCTTGCCCACCCACCTAACTGTTAGGTGGGATCAAGGGTGTTCCTTAAGCTGCGGGCTCGACGGTCTTAGTAAAAACATCAAAAACTGGTGGTTTCTCGATATGCTTTTTCACCGCACACAGCTCTGCTGAACGCACCAGGGAGGGCAGGTATTTCTCGGGGAAAGAAGGGGGAACCTGAATCTCCAGATCAATCTTGCTCACCATGCCACTCGCCGGATCTTTTGAGGTGCGCTGGATAATGCGGATACCGTCTGTGGGCAGTCCGCGCTGCTGGCAAAAACCGAGAACATAGATCCCGGCGCACGTCGCGATGGAGGCCAGGAAAGTGGCAAACGGGGTGGGGGCTGAAGCTGCCGGGGGCTGGTCTGTTTTTAAAGTGAATGATCCAAAGTGGGCATCCACGCGGGCTCCGCCGGGAAAATCAACAATCATCTCCATGAAAAAGGACCTCCTCTACTAGTTGTGTATTATCTCACAATTTATTAGATGCCATAGCCCTTAAAAAGTTACATACCCGCCCAAAAGGAAAAGGGTGCCGGGAAGAGATTTATTCAGGACAATACGGAAACTCCCCTTAAGTAGAAACTACCCCCTCTCAGCCAGAGACCGAAGAGGGAGTAGCACACAAGAGAGGAGTATAAGGTTTTTATACTTCGATTAGTTCCATCTCAGATTGCATCTCGCTCCCCAGAAAATCCCCCACGTGGCTTAAGGTCCCAGAGATAGCTTCCAGGCGAGCAGCATAACTGCTTTCACCCTCTCTATCCACGGTCAAATGCACCAGCCCAGCCAGGCGCAGCGTTTTCAGATGGTGGATGACGGTTGGGGCGCGCAACCGCAGCCGGCGCGAGAGTTGGGCGGGCGTCAAGTTTCCTTCGCTCAGGTAGCGTAAAATCTGCAATCGTGTGGGGTCAGCCAGTGCCTTGAGGGCGCGCAACATGCTTTCGGGTATCACCTCCCCGGGAATCAAGGAAGCATCCTCCGGCCGTGCTCCAAACAAAAACAACATCGTATCGGGGGTGAGCTTACTCCATGAAACGATTGGCGTGCTCCAGAATACAGGAATGAGTATCAATTCGGAGACGTTAAAACTTTCGTCAAAGTGAACGCCCTGAGATAACTCAACCATCAAATCAGGAATGTCCAGGCGCTCAGCCTGCATTTGCGCATGATCCAGCGCTTCTTTCAAATAAGGAGCAATGCGCTTTTCTTCCTCGGCGAAAAATACCTGGAAAAAGGTCTGCAGAGCAGACAGGTAAAGCTCGCCAAATTCATCCGGTCGTGACCACCAATCCAGGCACTTGGGGAGATCCTTGAGAAAGCGAGAAACATACCGCTTCTCTTTTTTATGCTGATTTAGAATTTCATGGATCACCTTGACATCGTTATTGTCCCAAGAACGGCGTTCAGCGACCTGTTTATAAATTACGGCCAAATCCTCCATATCACAATAACCCGCGAGATTCACCATGCGCTCCGCTGGCGGTGTTTGCCGCAAAGCCCAGATCGCACTGGTGGCATCTTTGGGTTCCGGCAACCGATAAATCCAGTTAAGGGGCACCCCCAAGTAGGGCTGAATTTCTTCCAAGAGCTTACGCTCTTGGGTGGGTAGACGCGATCTGACTCCGGCTGCCCAGGAGGCGCGCAGACCATACTGATCCGGGTTGTGCAGCACTTCCAGGCTGAAAAAGAAATCGTAAGCCGAGCCGCTATCCCATCCCAGCCGAGGCTGACCTTTCGGTGTTTTGTCCCGATCACTCATATAATGCTACCCCCTATACACATTCTTGAGATAATTCATTGGAATAAGTCTCACCCTTCAGCTTTTGACCCCAGGCAATCAGGCGGTTGCCAGCCGCGTCGAGAAGGCGCTCCTTCAAATTGGGATCGCTGGCCTTTGTTTGCCCTAGCAGTTTTTCCTGCTGTGCAGCCTGAATGAGCTCACGATGATGAGCCTTGATGTAATTCAAATCACTCTGATACCGGCGCTCTAACATGGCGTTCTCCTTCAATAGACATCTATCTAATATAGACATATAACTAACGTAGATATTTATCTAATTAGATAATAGTCTAACTCCATCGTTTTGTCAAGACACAAATTTTCCGGAGCGGCACTTTTTAGAGGCTCAACCTGTGGATAACTCGTGAAAAACTGTGGATAAAACGCACTTAATGGGGAAAACTCGATCTTTTGTGCGAATTTTGAAATTTGACAAAGCCCCATATATGGGGTCCCAACAGAATTGCACCCTAAATAGCATCCCCCCTCCCAAAAGGGTATCATGCAAAAAATCTTCTTCGCGTCTATCCCCATCCACCCTGTGGATACAATGCCGTTTGTCTTGTACTATATCTCCCCGACCTCTGATCCATCACCCCCATATATGCCAGTAAAGCACTTAGGTTATTACTTTATCCACTTATCCACCCAGCCTACTAAGACTACGATATATAAATAATACATAATGATAATGATTAACTATTGACATAGTTCGGAGATCGTTTTTCCAGAAAAGCTTCAACACCTTCTTTATGTTCATCACTTCGTCCGGCGATATCTTGTATATGAGCTTCATAGTCCAGCACCTGCTCCAGGTTGCTTAGAACCGATTTGTTGAAAGCTCTTTTGGTGAGACCAAATGCACCCACAGGTCCTTGAGCTAATGCAGAAGCCCATTTGAATGCTTCTTGGCTTAGTTCATCGGCTGTCACCACGCGGTTGACCAGTCCTAGCTCTAGGGCTTGTTCTGCATTTATGGGCGCATTGGTGAAGGCGTATTCCGTTGCTCGCCCCAAGCCAATCGTCGCAGGCAGCAACAATGAGACTGCCGAGTCAGGGCCCAAGCCGATACCCAGAAACCCAACCACGAAG
>DATCYX010000550.1:0-2857 GCA_036526235.1 Anaerolineales bacterium
GCCATTAATCATCCAACCTGGCGAAGTCGAACAGGTTCTGAATATATTGGATGAAATGTTGGGCATGTTGGAGACGATGGTTGAAGCCCACCGTGCACATACTTGAGGAGTTGATCTATCGCCCACTCTAGTTTAGAAATAAGACGCGCCCAAACCAAGCGAAAGGCTTTTCTAACCAGGCATTGGGTACCCTTGGTTATTATCCTGGTCGTGGTGATTGGTGCTTCTTTAGCTTATCTTTATCCATCGCCTGTTGAATTTCCGATGGATGATGCCTATATCCACATGGTGTATGCACAAAACCTGGTGGATAAGGGTAGTTTGATGTTCAACGATCCTGAAGAAAAGGGTGTTGGCACAACAAGTGCGTCTTGGGTATTGCTCTTGGCAGCGGGATATCGCCTGGGCATCTCTCTCCATGTGGTCTTGAAAATACTGGGGGTTGCATCACTGATTGGTCTGGGTGTGGGGTTGTACCTCCTTTTGGTTCGATATTGGGCAGCGGTCCCGGCGCTTATCGCGACGCTATTTGTCATTCTATCTGGACATATGCTCTGGTTTGCCTTGAGTGGCATGGAGACGATCCTTTTTTTGACCATTGGGGTATTTGCGTTACTTTTCTATCGAAATGAGCGTTGGATCTGGTTGGGTATCTTCCTTGGGTTACTGACCCTCACCCGCCCCGAGGGGATACTGCTAGCGGTTAGTATAGGACTAGTCGATATTTGGCGTCGTAAAGCTCTGGCGAAAGGGCTTGTGATGGCTGGTATTGTGGTTTTCCTGATGTGTGCACCGTGGTATGGTTACATCCTGGCGCGCACTGGAAATCTACTGCCTACCAGTGGCATAGGCAAACGTGTAAGCAGTCAAGTTGGTATGCACCTGCTACTGCAGCAAAACGAAGCGTTGTCCGTATTTGCGAAATACCCTTCCCTACTTTACCCTTTTGTCTGGTTGGGATATCTTCTTGAATACGTATTAGGCGGGGTAGCGCTGCCGCCCCCAGATTTGCGCCTGGTTACCTCGATTGCCAGCGAAACTTATTCAATTTCTGCCTGGGCCTTGCTTGGCTTTGTAGGAGTAGTCGCACCTCTGGTTTGGAGAGGTTCTCGTCAAATATTTAGCGGACTTCGCCAGCCCAATTCGATACTGGGTGAAAAATCTGCATTAATGTTGGTCTGCTTGATCTGGGTTGTTCTCCATAACCTGAGCTACATGTCTTTCCTGCCATTTCCAGGGACAGCCAGCCGGTATGGGGCTATGAATCACATCGTGTTATGGATTGTATTGCTCTCTGGCTTATTTGGTTTTTGGCACCGGCGAGGTATCTTCTTGTGGCTGGCAGCTGGGTTAAGCGTTATCGCCGTTGCCAATATGGGCTATTGGAATCGCGTGTACGATGCGAATATCGACCACATGGTGAGCGTACGCATTCAGGCTGCACGATATATCAATAGGGTGATACCGGAGGAAGAGCTTTGTGCAGCAATGGATGTTGGAGCGCTGCGCTTCTACAGCCAGCGACCTATTGTGGACTTAGGCGGTTTGATTGATCCTGAGTTGGGAAAGCTATTTTTGAGTGGGGATTTGGATCGTCATTTAGTTGAGATGGGCGTCACATGCTTGATTTTGCCAGGGCGAGCAGGGGAGAGCACCGATGGCTGGTTTGATATTGCCAAGGAACTGGGCTTACTCGAGAGCCCCTTTGTTCGTTTGCACCAAGAGAAGGTCTTTGAGATGGATCGCAAACGCTGGCTCTTTGGATATCAACCTACACGCAATTACCAGGCCACGGTGACGATCTACCGCATGGAATCGTTATGCTCTATGTGCTAGACATTACCGGTTTTGTGATCGCTTGCGCTGCATTTTCTTCACCCAGGTCGCGTATCGTGAGCTTAGATGAATCCAGGGGGATGACAGGCTTGTCTCGAATTGGGCTTGTGTCAGGGCGGTTTTGAAGCTTTCTGCATCGTGGAAATCCGGCATCAGCATAGTAGCCCGTCCCAATTCATAGGTAGTATGCGCGTCGGAACCAGCCGTGCCCAATAGCTTTTGCTGGTGAGCAAAATCCTGGGCTTGTGTGTTGAAAGAAGGCAGGAAGCAACGCGCGTTAAAGGTTTCGATGGCATCCACTAGCGGGGCGATCTCGAGCAGTTGGGCGAGTTGCCAGTGTCCCTTGCGCGTTATATCAAATGGATGCGAGACGCTAATGAAAGCGCCTTGGGCGCGCAGGTGTGCAATGGTCTCCTGGGCGGTTAACCGTGCAGGGATATGTTCTTGGACAAAGGCTGCCAGGATCTCTCCGGATTGAGTCAGGATTTCCTCGCCAATGATGACCCGCTCCGGATCCAGCTCCTGACATTGCATTGCACCTGCGATGGTGTTATGGTCAGTGACCACCAGCCGGTCAATGCCCTTGCGCCTGCAGGCTGAGAGCAATCTCTCTGGTCTTGCCAGGCTATCCTTTGAATACATTGTATGGCTGTGGAACTCAACGCGAAGCATGGGGATTTGGGTTGGGGTCATAAATCGAAGGGATAGGCCGACGAGGTTTACCCCCTCTCCGTGGTGATTATTCTGCTTTAAGTGATCTGCGGCCAGTAAATTCGATCAAAGCCAGGATGAGGATTTCCATGGTGACGAGCAGTGGACCCCAGCGCTTGAATACAATAGCTGATGCCAAGGTAGCCAGCAGCAGAACAAGGTACACCATGTTGCGGATTATCTGCCTGCCCGTGCGATATGGATTGCGGCTGCTCCAAGGCTGTGCCCAAAGTAGTACAATCACGAACGCCCAAAAATTGTACTGCCAAGCAGTCTGCGACCTGCTCAGCCAGGCGGTGATCAGGAACCA
>DATCYX010000551.1:0-5855 GCA_036526235.1 Anaerolineales bacterium
GTTGTCTTTGGGGATGGGTTTTTCCACCTCTTTGAGCTGAAGGACTTCAGGGGGGCCGTATTTTGTGCATACGATGGCTTTCATCGCACTCTCCTTATTTGACTATTCCGAGATTGGCCAAATCTTTCGCGTATAGCATACCGAAAGTCGGTATTCGTGTCATACCCCGAAGGTGTTATTCAGGGGGTTAATTGACAGGTTGATTGGAGGACCCAAAAAATCGGACTGCTATCTGTTGGGAGTGCGACGAAGAGCGCGATATTATTCCCTGAACCAGTGAATGAAATGTGGCTTGTGATGCTCTAGTAAGTTCGTATTAGTATACAAAATTATCTGTGTCAGCGCAACACAACTTTGCGGATATTTATTTTATGTCACCCCCACAGGACTGGCACTCGGCGTGTCGCAGCAACTGTGATAAAAGTCAAGGGCAAAGATGAAATCAGGCGGGGGATGCTTAGGCTGTTCTGAAAGGTATTCGTCTTGGCGCTGTGTATCTCTCAGTACGGCACTGAATACAGGGCAGCCGGTGGTAATAATTACTAACTCAATTCGTCTAGGATACCTTGAATTTTAGGCAACAAGGCGGGCAAGTCCTGCTGGACGATCTGCCAGACAATCTCGTTGTTAATCCCAAAGTAGTGATGAATGAGCCGATCGCGCGCTCCAGCCATATCCTTCCAGGGGAGGTGCGGGTATCTTTTACGAAGGGTGCCTGACAGGTTCTTGGCAGCTTCGCCGATCACTTCGATGTTGCGCACCACGGCATCTTGTGTCCGATCATCGTGAAGAAAGGTATCCCAGCTCATGCCCTGCGTATAAGCCAGGATACGCTGGATGGCTTCTTGGATATCGGCGATGTAATCCCGATCCCTGCGCCTACTAGACATCCACGAGCGTCCTTTCGATATCCCTGGCAATGTGGGCGCGGTGAGGAGCGGCTGCGCTGCGTTTGAGGCTGTCGAAGGTTGCCAGGTCTACCGGCCGTCGCAGGGCTGCTTCGAGGTCTGCAGCCAGGCGGATGAAACCGAATCCTAATGGCCGGGAGAGCTCAACCAGAATGTCGATATCACTGGTTTCGCCTTGGCTTCCTTTCGCAAATGAGCCGTAGATAGCGAGGCGTTCAACGCCATATTTTTCGCGCAAGGAGGGAAATACTCGCCGCAAAGTTTGTAGAACAGCTTCTTTGGTGGTTGGTCGGTTCATGGCGCACCTCACGCACCATTTAAAAAAGATGAGTTCTAGTCATATATTACTTCAAGCCTGGCTTGAAATCAAGAAAAAATCTCTACGGCCTCTCCAAGCCGTGCGCTTCCAGCAGGGCCTGGTCGTTCAGCAACACCTGCGTCGGCCCGTCGGCGACGACCCTCCCCTGGTCCATGATCACCATGCGCGGGAACAGCTCGCGCACCATGAGCATATCGTGGGTGGAGACCAGCATGGTCAGGGGCAGCTCGCCCAGCAGCTTGATGAGCGAGCGGCGCGCCCGCGGGTCCAGCCCGGCGGTGGGCTCATCCAAGACGAGCACCTCGGGCTTCATGGATAGCACGGTGGCGATGGCGATGCGCTTTTTCTCTCCCATGCTGAGGTGGTGGGAAACGCGGCTGGCGTAGTCGCTCATGTGCACCGCGCTAAGCGCCTCATCCACCCGCGCCTGCACGTCTTGCGGGGAGAGGCCCTGGTAGAGCGGCCCGTAGGCCACGTCATCGTACACGGTGGGCGAAAACAACTGGTCTTCGGGCGACTGGAATACCAGCCCGACCATGGCACGCAGCCGTCCCAGGTTGCCAGGCGCGGCCTCCAGGTCGCAGACTTTGATCCTGCCTTCCTGCCCGATGAGGATGCCGTTGAGGTGCAAGATCAGCGTGGATTTGCCCGCCCCGTTGGGCCCGACCACGGCCACCTTCTCGCAGGGCTGGATGGACAGGGATACGCCCCGCAGAGCCGTGTGACCATCGGGGTATGCAAAAGACAGGTTTTCTACTTCGATTGAGTGGTGCATGGTTTTAGATCAATAAAGCTGCTAACAAGAAGAGGATATCCAATATGAGACCGATCCCCAGCGCCAGCAAGTGCCAGGATTTTAACGGGGGCAGGGGCAGGGCGCGCACCTCGCCATCGTAGCCGCGTGAGAGCATGGCCATGTAGATGCGGTCGCTGCGCTCGAAGGCGCGCAGGAACAAGCTGCCTGCCATCCCTCCCGCCACGCGCGCTCGCCAGGCCAGGCTCCCGCCGCTCTTGACCCCCGGGATGCCCAGCTCGCCGGAGCGCGCCGAGCGCGCCCGCAGCAAGCGCAGCACCTCATCCGCCAGCACGAACAGGTAGCGCCACATCAAGCCGAAGACCGCCACCATCAGGCGCGGCGTGCGCACGGCTCGCATGGCGACCAGCAGGTCCGGGAAAGGCGTGGTAGCGGTCAGCACAATGGCAGCCTGGACCGAGATCCAGGATTTCAAGGCGATGCCGGCAAAGCGCGCCAGCCCCTCCTGGGAGACTACCAGGGTCCACTCGCCAACGCTCAGGCTGAACAGCGAGGTGCCCGGGATGGTGAAGATGACCGGGAACGCCGCCAGGACGAAGGGGAAAGCCAGCATGGCTCGCTTCTGCACGTAGCGCAACCCAAGGTTGGAAAGGATCTCAATCGACAGGATGAGCGAAAGCAATAAGATGTAGATTGGCCAGGCCTGGGCAGGAGTCAAAGAGACTGTCAGGATGAAAGCCAGGGTGAGCACGAACTTGACACGTGGGTCTAGAGCGTGGATCGGGCTGGTACGGGAAACGTAGGGATCGAGGAAATGGACGTGCATGGGTCAAGAAGGGGGACCTACGGGTTTTCGAGTCTCTTTGGGCCAGATTTGCTTCGGCGGAGAATCGCTACTGCCAGGGCAACCCCAAATACCATCATCGTGCCCAGGATGCCCGCGGCGATGCTTGCCAGGGCGCCATTGGAGATGCCGGGGAAGATGTAATTGGGGATCAGGTTGTACAGCGGGCCTTGTTCCAGTCCCATGAAGCCATATCGCTTGGCCACCCAATTCAGCCCGTCTGGGTTGCTGGACGCCAGCGGGGAGGCAACCGCTAATCCGATGGCAGCTAGTAAGCCGAAGACCCACACTACGCCCCCGGCTGGCTGTGATTCTCCGGCCTTGAGCATCTCCCCCCGTGCGGCGGCGATAAACGCCAGCGCGCCAACGGTGATCAATCCCTCGCCGATGCCGATGAGAGCGTGCACGCCCGCCATGGCTGGGATGGCGAGATTAGCCGGGGATGTCCCGGAGAGGGCAAGTTGCAGGGCTACGCTCAAGGCAGATAGCTCAACAGATAGCCAGGCCGCCATGAACCCGCCAGCGAACAACCCCCAGCGGCGCCCGCCTGCCAGCTTCTGGACGGTGCGGTAAGCCATATAGGAAACCGCCACGCCGATGAACCCCATGTTGAAAATGTTAGCTCCCAGCGCAAGCAGGCCGCCATCCTGGAAGATCAAGGCTTGGATGCTCACCACGCAGGTCATCACCAGGATGCCCGCCCAGGGGCCCAGCAGGATGGTCCCAATCGCTGCACCCATCAGGTGACCGGACGTGCCGCCCGCCACGCTGAAATTGAGCATCTGCCCGGCGAAGATAGCCGCGGCCAGCACACCCATCATGGGCACCTGGCGCTCGCCCATATCGCGCCCAACGCGTCGCAGTGCGTAACCGACCACAAGGATCGAGATAGCCCAGAGAATTAATGAGACGATCACTGATAGAAAACCGTCAGGGATATGCAAAGGTTGAGGTGAGTAGTGCATGGGTACCTCCTAGGGAGAAAAAGCGCATACAACCCCGCCTGGCGAGTATGGCGGCTGCCTTGACGGGGTTGTTGAAGAGGTCAATGCGCAGTCTTGGTTTTATTGCGGCAGTCAGCGCACAGCCCGATGATAGACAGGTGCTGCAGGTCTGCGGTAAAGTCATAGCTGGCCAGCAATTGATCGCCAAGCGATTGGAGCAGCGTGTGGTCGGCATCATAGGTGCCTCCGCACTGGCGGCAGACCAGGTGGATATGCGGCCCGTGGTGCATGGTGGTGTACACCACGCGGCCATCCCATAGGTCTGAGCGGCTGGCGAGACCTCTCTCAACCAGCAAGTCTAGGGTGCGGTAGACCGTGGCCAGGTTGACGTATTTGGTGCGCGTTTTGACCTGCTCGAAGATCTCTTCGGCAGTGGCGTGACCGCTGGTATGGGCGATGGCCTCGACGATCATCTCACGCTGGGGGGTGATGCGGTAGCCCAGATCACGCAGGGCTTGGAGTAGGGTGTCACAGTGGGTCATTGCGAAAACTTTCAGTTGCGAATATTTGCAATAAGATTATACCGGATTAGGTAGAGATTGTAAAGGACTTGTCATGTGGTCATAATAAATCCAAGCCCTTGCTACAGGACAGGGGTGTTGTGGCATGAAAAAAGGTATCTGCCTATGCAAACACCTTTTTTCTCGCTAAAAATGGGGATAGATTATTTGGTCAAATCGACGGACCGAACTTGGCGATAATGCGATCCTTGGGCTGGTAGCCGAAAATGCGCTGGCTGGGCTCCCCGTTAACAAACAGCATCAGCGTGGGTACACTCATCACCTGGTAGTGCATTGCCAGGTTGGGGTTGCTGTCCACATCCAGCTTGACCACTTTGACTTTGCCAGCCCACTCCTGGGCAAGCTGCTTGACCACCGGGTCGAGCATCTTGCACGGCGCGCACCATACCGCCGTGAAATCCACCAGCACGGGTTGACTGGCTTCCAACACCTCCTGTTGAAAATCGGCTTCATTCACGTGAGCCAAATCGCTCATCGAATTACCTCCATGCACTATTGGGAGACATGGTAATCATACTCGCCCGAAAAGTCAAGTAAGTCCTCATCTTGACAGAACCTTCTTTTTAAAGATAATAGGGGGCAACAACCGACCTGCAATAGCTTGGACGGAGGAAAGTAGGCTAGCTGAAGCCGACAGGGAGGCATGGGGCGCAGACTGAGACCCCAGCCCGGTGGAAACTGTCCGAAGTTCCCTCCTGAGCTGCCCGGGTGAATGACGTTCCAGGTACCAAGTTCTACTGTTCTGGACATAGTGCGGCACTTGGAACATGAACTGTTTAGTAGTTTGGGCCGCGACCCCGGCGTTAAAAGGGGAGCTGATGAACTCGTCAGTCCGAGTTGGATCGCCTTGGGCGATCAAGTTGGGTGGTACCGCGGGAATTTGCTCCCGTCCCTTCGCCGGGATGGGAGTTTTTCATTATCTTGGAGGGTTGAATGTTACAAAAATTGGAAGAGATTCAACGTGCCGCACTCGATGCGCTTGAAGCGGTGGATGATGAGGGTGCCCTGGAGAACTGGCGTGTTGCCTACCTGGGGCGCAGCGCCCCGTTGATGAGCGTGTTTGACCAATTAGGCAGCCTGCCTAAAGACGAGCGCCCGGCAATTGGGCGGCGTGCCAACGAGATCAAACGCGCCTTGGAGGCCTCTCTGGCGGAGAGAGACGCGGCCCTGCGGGAGGGAGCATTGCAGCGCTCGCTGCAGGCTGAAAGGCTGGATGTCACCCTGCCCGGTCGCCCCCTCTCGCAGGGTCGCCTTCACCCGATCACGCAGACCTACCGCCAGATAGCCCGCATCTTCGCTGAGATGGGATTTCAGGTCTACCGCTCGCGAGACATTGAGACGGATGAATATAATTTCCAGCTGCTCAACTTCCCGCCGCACCATCCTGCTCGCGAGATGCAAGATTCATTCTATATCGACTCCCCGCACGAGGAGGACAACCCGCTCGTATTGCGCACCCATACCTCCCCCGGTCAGATCCGCTCGATGCGCGAGTTCTCGAGCTC
>DATCYX010000552.1:0-4961 GCA_036526235.1 Anaerolineales bacterium
AGCGGCTTTGATTGCCCTCATATTTTTTGCTGGTCTCAAAAACCCATTCTTCGCTCGCCTTTGGAAATACTGGAGTGAGGTCAAGAATACCAGTTTAGAGGGCTATTTCGAATACCTGGGATTCGGGGCGCGCTTTCGTTACAGTGACACCGCCTACCGTATCTACGAGGCGCACCCTGTGCTGGGAGTTGGCCTAGGGAATTACGCCTTCTACTTCCCGGATATGATGCCCGATGAACCCCTGGCGACCTCACCCGAGCTTCTGCGGCTTATCGTCCCCGAAGGCAACCGCGAGCGATTGATCACACCCAAAAACTTTTACCTGCGCCTGTTGGCCGAAACCGGGCTGGTCGGCATGGCGGCTTTCGCCGCTTTCTTTGCAGCGGTTTTCGGCTGCGCGCTCTTTCTATGGCTTTCATCAGATCGGGAGCAACGGTTTTGGGGCAGGGCCGGCCTGCTTGGATTGATCGCCTTTTTGCCGTCAGCAATGTCTTTTGATTCGTTTGCCATACCGAATATGTGGGTGGTGTTTGGCTTGATCACCTCCGCGGCCTGGGTATTCTCAAAAAAGGAAACATCTAATTCATGAATCGTCCCTGGATTATCACTGTCGTCATAGCGATCTTGGTTTTATTGGTAATTTGCTGCATCTGCCTGGTTCTGACATTTGGCGCCGGTGCATTGCTTTTCTTGAACGTTGAATCTTCCCGTAGTGTCAACGTGATAGAGCCTACGCCGCTGATTACCCAAGTAGTTGACACACCAACCGTCGAGGCCTCCTCCACGCTTCGTCCGACAAAAGCGCCCCCCTCCCCAGAGCCCGAGCAGCCCGCACCCGAGACAAAGCCAACCCCAAGCACGCCTGCCATCGCGGCCAGCGACCCTAAAACCACGCTCAAGATATTAAGCGATACCCTGGTGCCCATCAACGATCCGGCAGATCTGGCTAAGCGCCTGGAGGGCAAGGGGGATATCCCACCCACCCTGCCGCCCCCCTCCGTCCCGCTCCAGGTGGGTGACCGGCAAAGCTTCTGGGTCTTGGATACAGACACCAACGAGAATTTCCGGGTGGATGCGACCCTGCGCTATATCACGGATCACGCATACTTTTGGATTGAAAATAATGTGGACAATAACCCCCGTCATCTGAGAACCCTGGCGGAAACCTTTGAAAATAAAATTTACCCGACCAACCGCGAGTTTTTCGGCAGCGAATGGTCTCCTGGCGTGGATAGCGATGTCCACCTCTACATCCTTTACGCGGGCGGCTTGGGGAGCAACCTCGCCGGTTATTTCTCATCCAAGGACTCCTACCCTCCCCAAATCCAGGAATATTCCAACGGTCACGAGATGTTCGTCTTCAACGCCGACGGCACCGGTCTGAATGACGAGTATTCCTTTGGCGTGCTAGCCCATGAGTTCCAGCACATGATCCACTGGTACCAGGATCGCAATGAAGAGACTTGGTTGAACGAGGGCTTTTCGGACCTGGCCATGTTCCTCAACGGGTACAGCATTGGCGGTTATGATTTTCTCTACGCCGATGACCCTGATCTCCAGCTCAACGATTGGCCTAACGATTCCAGCCAAACCGCCCCCCATTACGGAGCAGCTTTCTTGTTTGTGAATTACTTCTTAAACCGCTTTGGCGAGCAGGCCACCCAGGCTCTGGTGGCTGACCCAGAAAATGGCCTGGAGAGCATCGATAAGGTCTTAAGCGAGCTGGGACAGATTGACCCGCTCACCGGGGGGAGCGTGCGCGCCGACGATGTCTTTATGGACTGGCTGCTAACGTCTTACATCCAGGACCGGCGTGTGGGCGATGGGCGGTACACCTATCTGGATTACCCAAGAGCCCCGCAACCCTATGAGGCCGACGAGGTGCGCAACTGTACAAACTCGCCGCAAAAGCGCCAGGTGAGCCAGTATGGCGCGGACTATATTCTCATAAACTGCCGTGGGAACTTCACCTTGCGCTTCGATGGCTCGGAAGAGGTGGGCGTGCTCCCAGAAAATCCTTATTCCGGCGCTTATGCTTTCTGGTCAAACAAAGGCGACGAGTCGGATATGACCCTGACACAGGAGTTCGACTTCACCGACCATAGCGGGCCGCTCACGTTAAGCTATTGGACCTGGTACGATATCGAGAAGGATTTCGATTATTTATACCTGGAGGCTTCCCTCGATGGGGAAAACTGGCAAATTTTGACCACCCCGTCTGGAACAGACCAGGACCTCACCGGGGACAATTTTGGCTGGGGTTACAACAACCTCAGCGGAGGCGGTCCCAGATGGATCTTCGAGGAAGTGGACCTCTCTCAATTCGCAGGCAAGAAAGTGCAGATACGCTTCGAATATATCACCGATGACGCGGTCAACGGCGAAGGCTTCTTACTTGACGATGTCTCAATCCCAGAGATTGACTACGCTACCGATTTTGAAACCGATGATGGGGGTTGGACGGCAGAAGGTTTCGTGCGCATCCAAAACACATTGCCGCAGGAATTCCGCCTGGCGCTGATCAAACAAGGGCGCGCTACCGAGGTCGAGTACATCTCTCTCACCGCCGATAACACCGCCGAGATCCCCCTCCAGTTTGGAGATGGATTTAATGAAGCCGTGCTGGTTGTAGCTGGGACAACCCGCTTCACTCGCCAGTCAGCTTCCTACCAGTTTTATTTCGAGCCTTAGGCTTCGCCTGACTTCTGGGGCGCCCTAAGAGCCGCCAGTTGCTCCTCGAGTTCAGTTCGCCGTTCGGCTGCCGCTGCAAGAATCTCCTCGCGCAGCCCCTCCACGCGTTCTTGCATTTGCGTGCGAAGTTCTGTGCCGGAGGAGGGAGCTAGCAGTAGTGCTAGCGTCGCACCTACCAGCCCACCCATGATTGCCCCCATCATAAAGGCCATAAACCGCCTCATACTGTCCTCCTCAATTGTCAATTTTTCTATTTCAGGATATTATAACAAGAACTTACCCCGCTATTACATCAAGTATCCTGAAATAAAGCATCACTAACCGACCTAGCCTGGGCCATGGCTTCATTTATCGACCCCTCTCTCCCTTGGATTGATCTACACCGACACCTGGATGGAAGCTTGCGCCTGGACACGATTCTAGACCTGGGGCGCAAGCACAACCTGCCCCTACCCGCATGGGATGTCGAAAACCTGCGACCCCACGTGCAAATCACCGAACCGCAGCCCGGTGTGATGGCTTTTATCGCCAAGTTCAAGTGGATGGTCGGGGTGCTCGTCGATTACGCTGCAGTGCGCCGCATTGCATATGAAAATGTGGAAGATGCCCAGAAAGAGGGGCTGGATTATGTTGAGCTACGCTTCAGCCCCTGGTTTATGGCAGAGCCCCACCGCCTGCGGCCCGCCGGTGTGGTCGAGGCGGTTGTGGATGGAGTCCAGGCTGGTATTCGCGACACGGGCATGCGGGTTAAGCTAATCGGCATCCTCAGCCGCACCTATGGCCCGGAGATCGCCTGGAAAGAGCTGGAAGCCCTGCTCACCCAACGCGAGCAGCTGGTAGCCCTGGACCTGGCCGGCGATGAGGCGAATTTTCAAGGCGAATTATTCAACAAGCATATCCGCCGCGGGCGCGATGCCGGCTGGAATATCACCGTCCATGCCGGAGAAGCGGCCGGGCCGCATAGCGTCTGGCATGCAGTGCGCCAGATGGGCGCAGCGCGCCTGGGTCACGCCGTGCATGCCGCCGAGGACCCATCCTTGCTGGATTACCTGGCGGAACAACGGATTGGAATCGAAGCTAACCTGACCAGCAATGTTCAGACGAGCACTGTCCCCGACTACCCCAGCCATCCTCTGCGCCGCTTCCTGGAGCATGGCATCCTGGCGACCATCAACACTGATGACCCTGGGATCAGCAACATCACACTGGCATATGAGTACGACGTGGCTGCCCCTGCCGCCGGCCTGACCCCTGGTCAAATTCGCCAGGCGCAAAGCAACGCCCTGGAAGTGGCATTTCTGACACAGGAGGAAAAAGAATCACTGCTTGCGAAAGGCTCTTAACGATGCATAGTTGGTTGAAGAACACTCACGTCGCTTACGTCCCAGGGCCTGAGATTTCTCCCATCGAAGAGGAGTTCATCAGCTCCCTGCTGGGACAATTTCGAGCCCTTGGTCATTTTGTGCAGGATATGCCAGACCCGCATACAGATATCCTGATCACAACCGCTCCATTCGGTCAGCCAATCTCCTGGCGAAAAGCCTTACTGTTTACCGGACGGGCTCGTTATAAGTACCATCACTCTCCGATGGTTTTCACGCTGATCAAAGTCACTCCGGAAGTGCTGGACACGCAACTGGCGCACTTTCGTCAGGCATTGGAAAAGGAAGAGCCAGATCCAAAAGATTATCTCTTTCCAGGTCTGGCCTCCAGCGCATACAAGGTGCTCCACGAGCAAGCCAGGAGAGGCGGGGCGATCTTAGCGTTGGAGAGATTGCTTCAGGCGCAATCAAAATGCATCAACATTCTATTATTAGTGGGCGATCAGGACATCGAGGCGGCGTACCATTTTGATCTGGTCGGCTCGCATCCGCTGACCATCGCAAGGGATAACCCAAACTTCTTGAAGGAAATTGTTTTAAGAATGGCTACCCGGGTAAGCGCCCATGAAGTGACATATCACCAGGTTGTTGGTGATCCAATCCCTGGAGAATTATGGAATGCAGCAAAGACACCCGCTTGGATGCTTGCAGCAGCCAGGAATTTAGATGAGCGCCATTTTTTTACCGATACCGTGCGAATCTCCGCGCTTGTCGATGTGCCAGCCGTCGGCGACGCTGTAGCATCCCAATATAGCGAGGGTTGTTTTGCCACCTGGGACCCAGATCTCAATGCGCTGCTTGCCACAGTCACCGGTAGCGCCAGGCCGGTATCCAAGGGCAGCATCACGGAAGATGACCTAGCGGTCATTGTCGGGGCTAAGCCGGATG
>DATCYX010000553.1:0-2923 GCA_036526235.1 Anaerolineales bacterium
CAATCCCTGGCAATGTTCCCGATTTGGCCGAGCTGCCTGAAGGTTGTGCCTTTGCCCCCCGTTGCGCACATGTCCAACCTGCCTGCCAGGCAGGCCCTATTCCAATGGTGAGCATAGAGGCAGATCGCCTCAGCCGATGTCTGCTCCACATTGATTACCATCGGGAAGATGCCTGGAAGTGGGATCATACGGTGAATAGCCCATGAAGGAAGCACAATCAGAGAGTACACCCACACCCTTATTTGAAGGGAAGGGAATTTATATGCACTTCCAGATCCGCCCTAGTTTGCTAGCTCGGGCATTAGCGGGAGTAAATGAAAAGGTTGTCCGCGCGGTAGACGGTGTCGACCTGGCAATCTGGCCTGGTGAAACCCTCGGGCTGGTTGGCGAAAGCGGCTGTGGGAAAACCACCCTCGGTCGTGTGCTCACGCGCCTGTATGAACCCACTCGAGGCCAGATCTATTATCGAGGTCAACCTGTAAAAGGTGATACGATCCTCGAGCAACAGGATGGCAGCAACCAAACTCGACGCGTGAATTATCATCGCCTTGCCCAAATTATTTTCCAGAACCCCTACTCGTCACTGAACCCGCGCAAAACAGTGCGCGAGATCATCGGCACACCCTTACAACAACGTGGCGTGCGTGATCCTCTGCTACGTGAAGAAGAAACCCGGCAACTTTTACAACGAGTAGGTTTGAGCAAGCGACACATCGACCGCTACCCACACCAGTTCTCAGGAGGGCAGCGCCAGCGGATTGGCATCGCCCGCTCCTTAGCCATGCGGCCAAAATTTATCGTTGCCGATGAGCCGGTTTCATCCCTAGATGTTTCCATTCAAGCTCAAGTGATCAACCTGTTGGAAGAGCTTCAGGCAGAATACCACCTCACCTACCTGTTTATTGCTCATGACCTGAGCGTGATCTACTACATCAGCGACAGGGTAGCAGTGATGTACCTAGGACACATCGTCGAACTGGGTAAAACTGACTATTTGTTTGAATCGCCTCTGCATCCCTACACGCAGGCGTTACTGGCGGCAATCCCGCGGGTCAGCAAGGCTGCCCGCAAGGAGCGCATTCTTCTCCCAGGCGGTGTGCCCAGCCCGATTGACCCCCCATCCGGGTGTCCCTTCCATCCACGCTGCTCTGCCAAAGTTGGACCTATTTGTGAACAAGAATACCCGCCATTCTTTCAGGTAAATAACCAGCAAGTCGCATGCTGGCTGTATCAAGACCACAGCATAGCAGACCAATCAAGCACTAAGTAAAACTGCGGAGACATCCATTTGATGCGCCAGCTCTATCTTTCAGGGGACCATTTCGCAATGGGTAAGCAGCATGGTCACCAGGTGACCGACCTCAAACCCCATATTTTATCTGCGATCCAACACCGACTAGATAAACTTGCCAAGGTCGAGCTTAACACGGGACACCTTGAGGAGCAAATGCTGGAATCTTGGCACGCCCAAGCTGAACCACTGCTGGAAATGATGCAGGGCATCGCAGAAGCGCTAAGTTTGGATTGGCGGGTCTTCTTCCGCTATACCATTGCCACATTTTTAATGGATATGGCTCGCCAACCGCAAGTTGGCGATCAGGGATGCACCACCTGGGCAGTTCTATCAGAGGCCACCCGTGATGGCATACCGTTATTGGTAAAAAACCGCGATTACTGGCCTGACCACCAGGAACTGCAGTGCCTGGCGCATACCCGTCCAGATAAAGGTTACGTATACTTGAACATGACCAGTGCAGGTAGCCCCGGCGTCTTTAGCTCTGGCATTAACGAAACCGGATTGGCGGTCTCCGATACGCATGTATCATCACTGGATATTGGCCCAGGATTGCCTCGCTATTACCTGATGATGGAGATTTTAGAGCATCACGACACAGTGCACTCGGCGGTTGATTACCTGCGCTCGGTCAATCATGCGGGGAATGGCACGCTGTTATTACTCGATGCCAACGGGGAGGCAGCAGTATTTGAATGCGGTCAAATTTTTTCGAAATCAATCCCAGCCACCAACGGATTTGTTGTCAGTGCCAACCACTATGTAACCCCAGCCCTGCGCCAGAAATGGATGTTTAGAACCACAGACAGAAAGTTGATAGGCAGCTCCTTGCATCGCTACTCCCGCGTGAAGAGGGCGTTATTAAAAGCGAAAGGCAGTATTGACCTCAACTGGGCGATCAACTTAATGCGACAACACGGTACCCCATTGAACGCGATTTGCCGCCACCCCGAGCTGAACCCACAATCGGTGACGATTTCCAGTGCAATCTACCTGCCAACAAAAAAACAGCTTTATCTGGTTAATGGTATTCCCTGCCAAAATGAATACCAGGTATACCCGGTTATTCCAGACGTTCAGGACGAAAAACAGGCCTACGCTCTCTGAACGCCCTTTTTTACAGGTCTGTTCGAATTTATTCCCCCCAATTGCACAATTCCTGAATTTACTCGGCCTAGATCATCGCTATGCCCTAAGGGGCTTAAATTGTTAGATCCGTGTAGGCTCCATGACTGTTTGGCGCAGGAATGAGTGCAGTGGACCGCTTCGCCGCTTGACAATGACCACCGTAACCGATGCCCTGCGAGCCACTTGTTCAGATATATTCCCCATGCGCAACTTTTTTAGCAAGGGCTCTAATGTCGCCCCAATGACGATGAGATCAGATTGGGGCGTGTCTTCATCACCTGCTGCTTCGCTCAGTATAGTCTCGATGATATTGCTGCCTTCAACCACGCGCTTTTCGATATTCTCATAGGCTATACCTGACATCGATTCTCGAAAAGCCTGTTGCGCTCGCACTATAGCCCCATTGCGCGCGCCGAATGGGATGATGTGCAACAACGAAACCAACGCCGGCCCGCCTTCACCAGACATAGCCATGTCGACAGCCAGCTTGACAGCCAGGCG
>DATCYX010000554.1:0-2297 GCA_036526235.1 Anaerolineales bacterium
GTCCGCCAAAAGCGATCCAGGCAAAGCGGGCCATTGTAACAGCCACATCGGATTTCCAATAAATCTCCACTGCATCACCCGCCGAAAGGGCGTACACCATCAGAAAAGCGCCGGATGGCGTGGTCACCCGCGGCTGGATGAAGATCAATGGCTCGCCATAATAATGGACTGGGAATGCCTGGACAACATCTCCACTCGTTGCAGAAGCGCCCGTCCATTCAACACAACCGATCATGACGATCGTCGAAACCGGGGCAAACACCTGGCCGCCCGGCGTTGTCCAATCTGTGCGATCTCCTCCCTTACGATAGAGAATAATCGGGATACGCCGTTTGAAGGCATCTGGCGAAAGCTCTTTGAAGTACTTTTCGAAGTCGTCAAACATCATCTGATCAATCGTCCCATTTATCGAGCTTCCAACCCTGGGTATATGGGGCACCGGCGCGTGCCTTCCACCTCTTGATTGCCTCAAGAGCAGCGCGGAACTCCTTGAGCACCCTCTGCGCCCATACGCCCAGCAAGCCGGTCATATACTGATCCGCGGAAGAGACCTCTGTAAGATCAACCGTGCGCATCAGCGCCGCGTGGCCTGCAGCGCCCGCCACCAGCAGCGAGGTGTGCTCCTTGGGTATTGTCGTCTCGGTGGCGGAATCCAGGCCGTCGATGGTATGGTTTGTGGCGTACCACAAGCGCAGCTCATCGTCTTGCTGAGGCTCTTCGCCGTCGATCTGGTTGAGATAGAGCACCGGTTGGGTATCATCCCAAAAGACATAGAAACCCTTCACCTGGTTAGGTGGCCAGGGCTCGTCTAGGCTATCGAACGGCCAGTACACATCGGTAACGGCGCGCAAATCTGCGATCCCATTCAAAGCGATCTCGCGCCCGTCGCCCGGTAAGATCAAAACGATCTCCCTCTCGAGTGGCAGGGCATTGTTGTACTCCGCCAGGGCCTGGCGCAAGGCTTCATCAACCGTGGCATCGGCGTAGATGGTGCCAGAAGCGTCGATCAACATAGCGCGGATGCGAGAGCGAAAGGTGGCAAGTGTGGTCATAGGTTAATCCCACAGGCAGATAGCCTCATACGGTGGCGCACTTGGCGACCTCCATCGCGCTGGCGGCGCGGTCGAGCAGCAAGGCATGGGCAAGCCAGCCGTTCCACGGAAAGGCGGGGGCGGAAGAGCTGGCCCCGAGGATGGCAAGCGCGAGGTTGCCTGTCCATGTATTTAGCCCCGTTTGCGTTGAACCAGACTGAGCGCCGTCGGCATAGACTTTCACCTGATCGGCGCTTTTCGACCATGTAATGGCAAAGTGGTGCCACACATAAGTGGAAACCGTCAGGCTGACGATCTCAAGCACATCTGCACCTTCCCACCATAGGGCGAAGTTATTATGCGTTGCCGTCTTTTGAATACACACGCGATTTGCCGTGTCTACTTGAAGCCTGACGAAATCATGCGCCGCCCCATCCGTCAAAGCGCCTACACCGGGCTTGGCCCAGATCATCGCCGTGCCTTCCGATCCATTGAACGCATCCCGCAGGTCGGTGGAATAGACATTGCAGTAACCGCTTGCCCCATCGAAGAAGGGGCAAGTATGTCCATCGCCAATGCCTTGCTCGCCCAGGGCAACCCCGCTGTAAGAGCCATCCCGGTCGTTGCCAGATATATCGTGAGCCGTGCTGCCGGAGTTTTCCCACAACGGCCAGTAAGCCAGAAGCGCCGAGCCAAACAGATTCTTGACTTTGCGCTCGTAAGTGGATCCAAACAGGACCGGCTGGAATATCCCTAGACGTCTAGCGATATCCATGCCACGCCTTCCCCGTTCACAGTCGAATCGACCCAAATCTCGCTCAAGTCCCCGACGAACTCAAAAACAGCAACCTCGCCAGCCGCAAGCGGCATGCCGTTGCTGCTGCTTACATCACCGGCGACACCACCCACGTACATCGTACCGGTATTGGCAGGCAAGGCCTTGACCATCACAGGACAATTGACCTGCAAGCCGGTATGCAATCTCTCGGCAGTGCCGGCGGCGGTGACAGTTTTCTGACCTGAAAAAGTAGCAGGCATGGGTTATTTTCCTTTCTTTCCAGTTTTTTGTGCTCCAGTACCACGTCCTGTATTTGGCTTCGCAGCCCGCTGCCCATACAGGTCTTCGGCGGTGAATTTGAGCTTGCGACCATCGGGAGCAATGACTACAATCCCGCCTTGCGGGGTCTCGCGATAGCCGAGAATAAGCGCTGCTTCACAGCCCAATATGCTGGCAGCCAGCTCCAGCCTAGATTTACCAGATTTTGC
>DATCYX010000555.1:0-4955 GCA_036526235.1 Anaerolineales bacterium
GGCATCCACTTGCCATAGCGGAAGCTCGGCTTGCAGATGTGTGAGAATACAATCCCCCTCCCCCTTTATTCTTATATCTTGTATGGGATAGTACCTGAGTGCAAGCGAAATTTTAAGCGCCTTCTCAGTCTGGCCATCCTCCTTATACGTGCTGGCAATACTCACCAATCCCCAATATATCATATGGGGTTTATCCAATTCCTGCCCGATCTTAATCACCTGCCGAAATTGATCGCGAGCAGCGGGTAGATCTTGCCGGGCGGCGAAACACTTTCCTAAATACAGCCGTTGCCTTGTCAGATCAGGCAGCTGTCCAGATTCCTTCACGGTTTTGATGCTCTTCTGAATGTACTCTTCCGCCAGTTCAATCCGTTGGGTATCCAGCGCAAGCCTGCCTAGTTCAAACAAGGTGGAAGCTGTCCGGTCAAGGAATACAAAATTTCCGTATTGATGACTAAGCTGTATGTTCTCTTGCATTAGCAGTTCTGCTTTGGCGAATTCCTTCTTTAAATTAAGTAAATAGGCATAATGAACCCGGAGAGGCATTCCCAGACGAAGGTCTCCTGGTTCGAGCAGCTCCAATCCTTCCTGTAATAATGCTTCGCTCTCGTTGAGTTTTCCTATGGAAATGTAAGCTGATGCGATGTTAATGTTTGATAACAAATACCACCAGCGATCGCCCTCCTTTCGGAAAATTTCCCGGGATTCCTCGAGTAGGGTTGCACATTCATCTAACTGCCCCTGCCGAGCATATGCCGAGCCAAGAATCACCCGAGCCTGAGCTCTTAATAATCTGGATTGCCCCTTCTCTAGCAATTGGATCGCTTCTTCCAGATACGCCCGGCCCTGCTCATTTTCAGGAATATAGAAATAATGTAAACCCAGGTAAGCGGTGAGATGACCCAGAATGGAGTAAAAAGTAGTGCGATCTTCCGTTTTTTCAAATACGTCTTGCATGCTCTTTAAATACGCGACGGATCCCTTAAATAAGGTGATCGCTTCCAAACTTCTATGGTGCATTTCATAAAACAGGCTCAGGCTGTAGAGCGACCTGTGGAATAGGTCAGGACGAAATTGACCGTTTTTTAGGGTTTGGAGCCCAAAGCTGGTGACCATCCGCTGCCAGCCCCGGGACAGATCGTTGATCAATTGCGCCATTTCATTAAAAGTTTCTGATTGGCGTGGGCTTTTTAGCGCTTTCTCCCATTCTGCAAGACAATGAACATAATAGGTTGCATGCCGATCTTTCACCCGCTCTTGTTCACTAGGGTCTTCAGCCAGCTTGAGTTCGGCATACTGGCGGACTAATTCGTGGAGGCTGAAGTAACCTTGATCGGTTCGATACAACAGCGATTTGTTTCTTAAGGAAGAGAGAACTGTAATATTTGCTCCGCAAATTTCTTCTGTTGCTTCCCGCCTGAATGGACCCTGAAACACTGACAAACGACTGAAACTTGATTTTTCTTCGTCGTTGAGCAGTTTCCAGGAATGATCCAAGGTAGCTCGCATGCTGCGGTGCCGCTCAGGAAGGTCACGCATCGAGACAGTCAGAAAATCCAGGTTGCGCTCAATCTCTTTGGCAATCTCCTCACAGGATAGCGGCCCAACCCAGGCAGCAGATAATTCAATTCCGAGTGGCATCCCCTCCATCGTTTGGCAAATTTTTCGAACCCACTGGCGCTCCTCCTCACGCAGCTCAAAGCCGGTGCGGACACGCCGGGCACCTTGTAAGAACAGCGCCACTGAGCTGTAAGCCTCAAACTGCTCTACCTGGTCATTGGGGGGCACCGGCAGCCCCTGAACCTCAAACACCCATTCGCTCAGCAGATTCAGCCGTCCGCGAGAGGTCACCAGCAGTTTTACCTGTGGGCAGGTATTCAATATTTCTGTAAACATCCCGGCACCATCCAACAGATGCTCGACATTATCCAGGATAAGCAGTAGTTTCTTGGCGCTAAAATACCGGAGAAGCTGAGCTTGATGGTAGGTTGGATCTGAAAACTGGAAATTAACAACCTCGGCGATCGTCGAGACAATCAAGGTCGGCGAATTCAGCGCAGCAAGCGGGACGAACCAAATCCCATCAGGGAAGCGGTCCTTGTATTGATTGGCCGCTTCGATCGCCAGGCGGGTCTTTCCAATTCCGCCGGGGCCGACGATGGTAAGCAGCAAACACTGAGGGTCGTATAGCAACCCGCCAAGGGCGGAGAGTTCCTGTTCGCGCCCGATGAAGGGAGTCAGCGACTTGGGCATATTGACGGCTGGCTGGGAAATACTGGAAGGTGTGGGAGCAGGAGATGCAAATCCAAGCCTCTCGATGCTCATCTCTCCCCGGGCGACTTTGATAAATGTGGCTTGATTTTCAGTTGGGATTTGGAACGACTGGGCTAAGATCCTGGCAAGCTGCCTGGAGGGCCGGCGTTCCCCCGATTCTATTTTCCGGATGGCAAAGACACTGCAGCTGGCGCGCTGCGCCAGCTGTTCCTGGGTCAGATCCAGTTCCTGACGACGGCATTTCAGCCACTCGCTGAAATGCAGGGGGAAGTCATCCTCAACGGGGGAATCGCTGATTGCCTTCTCGCCTTTCTTAGTTATTTCCCTAATCCACTTGAATTAGAAAATTCGATAAGCCATTTATTGTTGGCTTGAATGTAGAGAAATAAATTGGGTCGAGTATATCACAATGGTGTACTAGTATTGGGTAAGAGGAGGGTTACTGGAGTGACACCAAATATGTTCACGGATACGATTTAATCAATTAGAACGACAACAATCAAATTTAATATGATGGTCAATTACGGAAAACAAAACATGCATACATCAAACACGAAACATAATTACAAATCTGATGATCCAGTGTGGCATCTCCTTGCTGAATTTTCGTTACAAGAGTTTTTACCGGATCATGATCGAAGAGCTGAGACTGCGGCTGGATCACTTTTTCAATTGCTGCAGGAATTGGGTATATCACCTGAATGCGTGGAAAATATCGCAAGGACATTGGCTGGATTTGCGAAAGAGGCTTTAGAGCGTGATAAACAGGAAAGGCAGGAATCTCCTGGGCGGATCCGAATATTTTGCCAGAAGAAGATTTTAGACGATGTAAATCCAATGAAAACTTCCGCGACTGACCGCAACATACAAGGTAAGAAACATACACAGAGTTTTCCTGATTCCGAGATGAATATGACAGGTGGATGGGGATATTTCATGATTGAACGAGGCGAAGATCTTCCTACTTCTTCGGCAATCCCACATACTTGTGTTGATCTCTATATATACAAAGAATGCTATTTAAAGGCAGATTTCAAATAATGAATTAAAAACTCGCTGCATGTGAATATAACTCCAAAGTTCTTTCAAGAAAGGACAACTATGAATCACAACAGAGAATTAATTGTTAAAAGTAATGCTGCTGGCAATGGGAGCATTACTCTCTTGTAGATCTGCATCACAGATGGCAACTTCATCTCCGTCAGGTATTGGCGAGGGAATCTCAGATGATCTACGCCCATCTGCTTGAAACATTCCATTTCGAAGAGAAGTTCTCGTTACACCCAACCTTTCGAGCCAATAAGAGATATATAAGGTATAGGACAATATGGACGAACAACAAGCTGTTCAGCGGCTAAAAGACGGCGATATCAGCGGACTGGAATTCCTGGTAGCGCGTTATCAAGTAAAGGCTGTGCGCGCCGCCTTTCTGATCACGCGGGATACCACTCTGGCTGAGGATATCGTGCAGGATTCATTCATACAGGCTTTTCGCGCAGTGCGCGGCTTCGACGCGACGCGTCCGTTCGAGCCGTGGTTTATGCGGAGCGTGGTCAATGCTTCAGTGAAGACGATGCAAAGGTCAGCGCGGCAGGTTCAATTCGGGGGGGAAGCGGACGAATCTGTATTAGCAGACCTGATCGGGAGAGTCGAATCCGTTGAATCGCAGGTGGAGTCCAAAGCAGTCCAAAATCAAATCTGGGATGCCATGCGAAAGTTGTCGCCGCGCCAACGCGCGGTGGTGGTTCAAAGATATTTCCTTGAAATGAGCGAAAAGGAAATGGCGGAAGAAGCAGGCTTGTCGGTCGGCACGGTCAAATGGATGCTGAACGCAGCGCGGGAACGGTTGCGCGGCCTGCTTGAAAGGAGCGAGACATGAACGACAAGCGAATGAAAGACGCGTTGGATGGAATCGCTCGCCGCGGTGTCCCGGAGAATACCAATCTTATGCCGCGTATTGCGGCGCAACTCGAAAGGAAATCTCCGATGACAACACTTCATACTCGCCCTGTGACGGCGATTCTCATTGCTCTCCTAATTTTGTTCATGTTGAGCGGCGCCGCTTATGCGCTGGGGCGCACCCTGGGCTACCTCCCCGGCTATGGGCTGGTGGATAACACTTCCGGCCTGCGCGTGCTGGCCGAACCCGTCTCCGTGACGCGTGATGGCGTTACCCTGACGATTTCCAGCGTTTTTGTTTACCCTGACCGCGTGGAACTGATCTACGATGTGCAGGGAATCGACCCGGTGAATGATGGTTATAGTGAGCAGAATATCAATGCAGATGGCAAAGCATTCTGCGGACCGCAATCATCGAGCGATGGAACTGGCTTGTCAGATGGTGATGCTGCGTTGCGGCTGCCGGATGGCACAATCATCAAGCGCATGTTTGGGAATGAGTATCAGCAGAATGTCTTTGCGATGAAACCTGTCTATAAAACATCCATCCCTGCGGATGTGAATGAGATGACGATGCTCCTGACGTGCATTCCGAATGCGAGGCTTGGCGCTGTACCCGAAAACTGGGAAGTGCCGTTCCAACTCAAAGCGATTCCTGCAGAGACCGTGGTGGGCGCTACTGTCATCGAGGTGGCACAGCCAACCCCCATGCCGACTCTTGACACGTCTATTGTAGAGAACACTGAGGAGACTGTACTTCCTGCCCCGGTTGTGACAGTGAC
>DATCYX010000556.1:0-8121 GCA_036526235.1 Anaerolineales bacterium
CTGGTTGATTAATATGGCCCAAGATCATGTACAATTTTGTGCCTGGGGTTATCCCAGGCTGGGATGTGCCGCCGTTATTGTTACCAATCGAGCGATACCATTGTGCGCCATTTTGTAGTATGGCAGGCACAGCAGCATATGACTCCACGTTATTTACAAGGGTGGGCTGCCCCATGTAGCCATAAGAAGGTGGATAGGGTGGGCGAGCGCGTGGCTCACCCCGCTTGCCTTCCAGCGATTCGATGAGAGCTGTCTCTTCGCCGCAAATATACGCTCCAGCCCCCATGTGAACATGGATGTGAAATGAGAACCCGCTGTCCAGGATGCTTTCCCCAAGCAGATTAGCTTCTTCGGCCTGGCTGATGGCGCGTTCCAGGCGAGCAGCTTGAGCTGCATACTCGCCACGAATATAGATGAACGCTTCGTGCGACCCTGTGGCGTAGCCTGAGATTGCCATGCCCTCCAAGATCTGGTGTGGGTTCGTATCGATCAAAACCCTATCTTTGAAGATCAGAGGCTCAGATTCGTCAGCGTTGCATATGACGTATCTAGGCATCCGACCTGATTGGGCGACGAAGCGCCATTTACGTCCAACAGGGAAGCCAGCCCCTCCACGTCCGGTCAGGCTAGAATTTTCTACTACAGCTACTACTTGCTCAGGAGAGAGACTCAAAGCCTTCTTCAGGCCCTCATATGCACCATGGCTTAGGGCAGATTGGAGCGAATCTGGGTCAACCATGCCAGCCTGTGCCATCATCACGCGTACTTCTCCACGCCGAGGATGGCTATAGTCTATACTCACACCTCGCTCGCCTTGCACCAGTTTGCGCGCATCACCTGGATTAACTGGTCCTGCCTGCTCTTGCACTACCAAAGCAGCAGGAGCGCGGTCACATAGCCCCAGGCAACTGCTGCGCTCGATCGTGTAGCCTGCCCTTCCAGCCTCGCTCTCGAGAGCTATCTGAACCTCGGATGCTCGTTTTAGCCAGCAAACCGGACCGTCACATACACGGATAATCTTTCCTTCGACTGGCTCTAATGAGAGCATGGAATAAAAAGATGCAACACCATAAGCTCTCTCGGCTGGAATATTTAGGCTGAGGGCGACATCTTGAATGTTCTCTTGGGACAACCCGCCATATAGATCTTGAACACCTTTCAACACCTCCAAGACAGCTTCGGGTTTTCCAGCGTGAGCCATGACTAGGGCAGCGATTTGCGGATCAGGTGGTTTAAAGCGGATGTGATGATTGGTCATTGCTCCCTCTCGCTTATTATGATAAAAGAGCCCATTTTCATACGAAAATGGGCTCTTCTTTGGCTTTTTTGCCTTCCGGAGCGAACACAATTCGTTCCGGATGTGTATAAATATTGAATTTATTTCTCCGGGCGTATCCGATCAAAGTTATTCCCCATTTTTGGGCTAGCTCGATGGATAGGGAGCTAGGTGATGTGCGGGAAATCACAACAGAAGAATTTAATCGAGCGGACTTTTGCAGCATCTCTGAACTGATGCGACCGGTGGTAAGGATGATTCGTTTCTGGGGTTGCAGACCTTCCAAAAGATAATGACCAGCGATCTTGTCGAGAGTATTGTGCCGACCGATATCTTCAGCGATTATCCAGATGCGCTGCCCATCGCTGAGGGCGGAAGTGTGTACTCCACCAGAAGCGCGGTACAACTGCTGCGATTCGAACAATTGGGCGATCAGTTGCCCCACTCGATCCGCGTAAAGGACTCCCCCGTTGGTAATGGCTGGAGATGTGATATTGCTCTCAACCGAAGTCATCCCACCGGTGCAACCGGATGTGCGACTCCATTTGTCAGGCTTATCCACGGAACGATGGAGCCAGACGTCTAAGTTATCCCCAGTATCACAAAGACGGACGTCGGCAACCTCGTCAGCGGATTTGATCAATCCTTCATTGAACAAGAATCCGACCGCCATTGCCTCTAAATCTACCGGGGTACACATGAATGTAAGCCAGGCTTCCCCATTTACTGTCAGGGAAACTGGAGTTTCGACGATTACTTCTGTGTCTACCTTATCCCACTGGCTGGGAGAGACTTGATGATATTGAATTGGTAGTTTTGCTGGTTTCATCACGCATCCAGATATATAACGTTAAATGATCGATAAACATTTCGTTTACCGAAAAACGGTAACAAGCAAAGATTTATGTCTAAATTCTAACAGAAATATAGAAACTTGACAGTCAGAAGTTGCGCAGGTGAGGATTTTTCATTCAAATGCGCTATTCCTGCAGTATTAGCTAGGGGAAACGCTCACAACAAGCGATTGAAGGACCAATTTCTTTGCCTCGTCTCCAGCTAGCGGTTTGGAGACATAAAAACCTTGTCCATATTCACAGCCCATAGCCTGCAATTTCTTGAGTTGTCCACTCGTTTCAACCCCCTCAGCAATCACATCGACACCAATTCGTTGTGAGAGCGTGACGATTGCTTGGACAATGTCCGCTTCGTTCTTTCCCTCGCTCATTTTGCTAATGAAGCTACGGTCTATTTTTAGAGCGTTGACTGGAAAATCAGACAGGTAACTAAGTGATGAGTAACCAATTCCAAAATCGTCAATATGGATATGGACACCAAGCTGCCTCAATTTATTGCACATTTCTACCGTGATCTCTTTGTTACCGATCACGACACTTTCCGTGATTTCCAAGCAGAGATATTTTGGATCAAGGTCAGCTGCTTCGAGTGTATGTTCAACAAAGCTAATGAAGTCCCCTTGAGATAGCTGCTTGCCAGAGATGTTCACGCTAATGGTTAGATCAGAAAACATGGGGTTTTCAAGTTTCCAAGAGTGCATCTGGCGGCAAGCCTCACGCAAGACCCATCGGTCGAGGGCGATAATCAAGCCAGTATCTTCAGCTAATGGAATAAATTCGATTGGAGCAAGCAAGCCACGCTGCGGGTGCTGCCAACGAACCAATGCTTCGAGACCTGTGATTCGACCGTTATTCAAGGAAACGATGAGCTGATAATGGACGCGCAATTCTTGATTCTCAATTGCCCTTCGCAAATCATTGGCTAGTTCCAACCGATCCAATAAACGAGTGCGCATTTCGGGGTTGAAAATCTCAAACCTAGATTTGCCGTTGGCTTTGGCGTTGTACATGGCGATATCGGCATCGCGCAAGACTTCTTCGGAGCGCTGGTAACCTGTTTCGCTGAGTACAATCCCAATACTGGCGGAGATGTAAACCTCCTGTCCATTCAAGATGAATGGCTCAGCGAGGGCTGACTGAATCCACTCGGACACTTGTTGGGCGTTGAATTTATCGTGGATATCGTCAAGCAGAATAACAAATTCATCCCCACCGAAACGAGCAACAGTGTCTGTGGAACGCATACGTGATTGCAATAAGCGTGCAACAGAGACAAGTAGTTCATCGCCGACCATGTGCCCCAGGCTATCGTTTACGTCTTTAAATGTGTCTAAATCCATGAACAGAACTGCAAATTGAAAATCAGGCCGTCGCTTAGCCCGCTCGATTGCCAAACTCAGGTGGTCAACGAATAACGCTCGATTTGGAAGTCCTGTGAGCTTATCATAAAAGGCATACTGGAGAAGTTTCTGTTCGACAGCTTTTCTTTCGGTTATATCTGTGATTGATCCGGCAATACGCTGAGCCATCCCATTGGCGTCTGAAACGGCTATCCCACGGCTAAGTATATAGCGATAATCCCCATCTTTGTGTTGTAGTCGGTGCTCATTTTCAAAATGAGGTGAATTTCTAGTTAAGTGGGTTTCGATATCTATGCGTAGTTTATCGATATCGTCGGGATGAACACGAGAAAACCATTCTTGAGGGCTATTAGTGATCTCTTTTTCACTGTACCCCAGCATAGATTTCCAACGCGGTGAGAAATATATCTCATTCGAACGGAGATCCCAATCCCACAAGCCATCATTTGAACCACGCATCGCCAGCGCGTATCGTTCCTCGCTCTCGCGCAATGCTTCTTCTATTTTTCGTCGCTCAATGATCTCTTGTTGCGCTCGATGATACAAACCGGCGTTGTCCAACGCAATTGAGGCATAACTCGCCAGAGATGTCATTAGGGATTCATCCTTATCCAGAAATGGTTTTTGATGGCTGTGATTAACCATTGTAAGGACACCCAGCGCTTTTCCGCGTGAAATAATGGGTACATGGAGTAGACTGCGGACGAGAAATCCTGTACTCAATTTGATCAAAGGGTCTTCAGCAGTTTGCGTGATGGTGCGAACAGGCTTTCTGGTCTGCAGCACTTTGGCGATCAGATTATCAGTAATCGGCAAGCGCATTGTCTTGCTCTTTTCTTGGTCAATATTTTTTGAGGCACGCAGAAATAGCCGGTCTGTCTGTTCGTCCAGGAGAGCCAGGAATCCCTCCTCGGCGCCAGTTAAAAGCACGCCAGCCTCAACGATGCGTCTTAGAACTTCATCGGCTTCCAGTGAAGAAATAACGCTCTGTCCAATCTTGAACAGTACTGATTGCCAAGAAAGCTGCTCTCGCAACTTGTTGGTCAGGACTGCTTTCTCGCGCCGCAACCGCGATTCGGAGAGTGCATGCGTGATGGCATCATTCAATCGATCGGGGTCGATGGGTTTGATGAGATAATCTTCGACTCCTAAACGGAAGGATTCGATGGCTATATTTTCTGACCCATGTGCAGTTGCCAATATTGTTGGGACGTTTAGACCCTCTTTAGCCACCTGTTTCAAGACATCTAAACCACTCATATCGGGTAGCTGAAGATCCAATAGCATGAGAGCTACTTTCTCCCCGCGCAAGGCCTCTAAAGCTGATTTCCCATTGCGGGCGACCATGGCCGAATAGCCCAAGGAAGGTAATAACTCATGTGCTAGAAATCTTGATATTTGGTGATTGTCGTCAACGACGAGAATAGTCTCTTTGTCCATAGATTATGCTCAATGTAGGATTGTCACCCCCATGAGAGGGTTGTTGCTATCTCCTGGAAATCGAAGACATATGGGATCAAAGTTCGCTGTGTTGTTAAAATACCTTTAATGCGGGAGTGTGTCAATGAATATTGTGTAAGTATTTTACTTTTCTAACAACATTGATAGGGAAAAGGTGCGTGCACAATCGATTGTGTACGAATCGGTTCCCTGCTTTTATATCATTTCGGCTATTAGAATTTCGAAGGGGGAAAGCTGGATTAAATTAAGATCGAGCCAATTTGTTTGGCGTTCCTGGCTTGAAAAGAGCAATTGCGCAGATACCCCTTCCAAATCGAAGTGGATACGCAGATGTTTAGCAACCATATTCAACACGACCAGGCAGGTTTGTTGCTCTGCCCTGCGGAGGAAAGCTAAATAGTCATCTGAGTGCTCATGTAGGGGAAGATAGTCGCCCCCAATCAATGCTGGGTTATTTTTGCGTAAGCTCAGAATACGTTGATAAAATTTCAAGAGGGAAGCTGGATCAGCAGCCTGATCAGCCACATTCACGCCAGAGTCGTAATTGGTGTTCACGGGCAACCAGGTTCGAACATTTGCGGGACTGAAGCCTGAGTTAGGTGAGTTTTCCCACTGCATGGGAGTGCGGTTCTTATCGCGAGTGAGTTTAGCGGCGTACTGCAAGGCGAGATCGGGTGGTGTGCCAAATTCATCGATTTCTGCCTGATATTGCCAGGTGCCAAGAAGATCACGGAAGTCATCGATATGCTCTAAATAATTGTCGGTCATGCCTATCTCTTCGCCATAATAGAGAAATGGCGTCCCACGGAGTGTGAGCATGAGTGCTAAGGATATACGGGCAAGTTGTTGGTCATTTTTGCCATCGCCGAAGTGACTATATACGCGCGGGCTATCGTGATTGCCCAGAGTGTTGCACGGCCAAGCCGAGGGAGATATCGAGGCTAATGTAGTCAGGCGTTCTTTCTGATTGGCGCGCACCCAGGCGGGGGTCAATCGACTTGTGCGCATCAATGGGAAATTAAAGACCAAATGAAGCTCATTGTCGCCATTTCCCATGTAAGCTATATCGTCATCCTCGGCAACCAGGACGCAATCGTCATATTCATCAATGACCGAACGCAGCTCTTGCATTAGCTCATGCAAGCCTGGTTGGTGATTTTGATATTGGAACATGAGCTTTTGTAAACGACGTGCTTGTGCATGCTCTTCGGGTGTGCGGGAATCTCTCAGGATTCTGCGCAAACTTGCAAGGCTCATGTCTAAGGGATGTTTTGGCATCTCCGGGCGTTCATATATCGTACTGATTGCATCTAAGCGGAATCCATCCACCCCCAGATCAAGCCAGAAACGAACGGAATCCCACATTTCACGCTTGACTTCGGGGTTGTGCCAATTGAGGTCGGGTTGCTGCTTTAAAAAGTAGTGATAATAATATTGATTTGTGGGAGGGTCGAATTCCCAAGCAATCCCATCGAAAGTCGAATTCCAATTATTTGGGGGTTGGAGTATGCCGTTATCGTCGACTTTACCATCTTTCCAAACATACCAGTTGCGCTTTGGATTGTGCCGGCTGGATCTGGATTCAATAAACCAGGGATGTTCATGAGAGGTGTGGTTCAAAACTAGATCGAGGATGACACGAATCCCGCGCTGGTGTGCACCGGCGATAAAGCGATTGAACTCTGAGAGTGTGCCATACTCGGGTGCTATGCCCTTATAATCGGTGATGTCGTAACCGCAATCAAACTGTGGGGATGGATAATGTGGGGAGAGCCAAACGGCATCGATACCTAGGTCTTGAAGATAATCAAGCTTTTGAAACATGCCGGGGAAATCACCAATTCCATCACCGTTACCATCGGCGAAGCTACGTGGGTAGATCTGGTAGAAGACGGCACGCTGCCACCACTTTAGTTCTGTCATCGAATGAGTTTCCTGGATATTCTGGAAAAATTATTTAATGATTGAACCTGAATATGCGGTTAAATTCTTCATCAAAATTGCCTCACAGCAACAAGCAGTGACACATAAAGCACAGTTGCTACAACGCGAATACTCTATATATGGCGCCTCGCCCGGATCAATCTGGACAATAGCGCGAGTCCGGCAAGCGTGGCCTGCTAAACAAGGCAGGCAACTTTGGCAAATACCCCAGTCAATTTCGGGTCGCAACATGAATACAATGACCTACATGGTACGAGAATACATGCGGTGTGTCTTGTAAAAATCGATGCCCAGACCTCGTAGCTCTCGTAGCATCCTTTCGTTTTCTGTGCCGATTTGAACCAGGTCGGCATGCTGATACCCCTCTTCGGTGACGCTTTTATGCATCTCACTGAAGAGCAAAGCAGTGCCGCCTAGTCCCCGATACCCTTCAAGCATTCCTGCTCCGTTAATGTTAATCCATTTGGTGCGTCGTAGCTCGAGGAGAAGATCAATCCAACCTAAAGGGAAGATTCGCCCCCTTGTACGCTGAACAGCTGCGGATATATCTGGATAGGCGAGCAGAAAACCAACTGGTTGATCTCCCTTGTAGACTATCTTTAATAATCGAGGATTGGCAAACCATATCATTTGATCGGCCAGGGCTTTAACTTCCTCACCGGATAAGGGCGCGTTGCCATCTGTGCTTGCCAAGGCGCCATTGTACAAAGCTTTTAGTTTAGGGACAAAAGCTCTCAAATCACGGCGAGTTTTGAAACGTGCCACACGCAAACCTCGACGTTCTTGCAGAAGTTCGGCGACCTGGTGAATCTTCGCAGGAAATTGCATTTTCGAGTTTAGATAACCAGAGACTAGTTCGCCTTTGGATTGGAAACCTACTGCTTCAACTAGCTCTGGGTAATAGGGCATATTATACGGTAAACCGAACGCAGGGCGGTGTTCAAAACCTTTTACCAGCATGCCCAAACCATCGAAAACGGTAAAGCCTTTGGGTCCTACAATCTTATCCAACCCGCGCAAGCGCACCCAGGCAAATGCTGCTTCGAAAAGCAGATTGGATATTTGCTGGTTGTTTTCACATTCAAATAGATAGAAAAAAGCAGTTTTCTCTTGGTTGTACTCGTTGTATTTGTGGTTGTTGAGTATCGCCAGACGTCCTTGAGTGGTTTCTTGATCGTCCAGCACCAAGAAAAAGGCTGCTTCGCCGTGCTTGAAAAATGGATTT
>DATCYX010000557.1:0-5186 GCA_036526235.1 Anaerolineales bacterium
CCAACAGCACACGACGCCAATACTCCAACCAGGATTGTGACATAGACGATCAGCCTTCGCCAGCCCCAACGGCGCAAAAAGAAAGGCGCCACAATAAGGGGCAAGCCTTTGGTTAACGTCGCAGCCGCCAGGGCAATTGCAGATGTGTACAACCACCATTGTCTCGACGGACCATCAGGCACACAGACGATGAAATAAAGCGCAAGCGTAATAAAAAAGAGCATCAATGCATCCACATGCGCCCCATGAGAAAACTCCACTACAACCAGTGGATTCCACAAATAGATCAAGGCGTGTATCCTTGGGAGCGCGACCTGTTTCAGAATTCGCACCAACAACCAGCCTGTAAATAGGTCTAGCACAACCGAAGCGATCTGAAATGCCAGCACGCTCTGCGGCGCAATCCTGGTAACCGATCCAAAAAATAACTGAGCAACTGGTAGATAGGGGGAGGCCATCCAATTGTGATTGACCTGGGCTCGCTGTGGAATGGAATAGGCGTCCAAGGCGGGTGAATTCACCTCTAGTGCATAGGGGTTTACCCTCTCTCCTAACAAGTGACCATCCCATATATATCGATAAACGTCGTCGGAGAGGGTGGGCGAGGTGGTCAAGAAAATCAGCCGGAACAGGATGGCAAAAGCCCATAGCACCCTCATCGGGAGCCTGTCGCGGCCCAATCGACTCACTGCAATGATGTAAGCTGCGCCCGCCAGCAAGAAATGGCTCAGGAAGACAATAACATTCTGGCCCCTCAGCGTGGGGAGGCAGGCAAGCGGCACAAAAGCAGCTGTCATCCCAACCCCAGCCAGGAGCGTAATTCCACCCCACTGGTTTAATTTACTCCAAATAATTTCGCTCACAGTATCTGGTAGCCAACTATCCTGCATATTCCTGGCATTTTATTGTGCGCGAGCTCTACGGACAGCCAGGACGCGAATTCGGGATAGGAGTTAATGCAAAGGGAGTCTTGTAAGCAGAAGAGTAGCTGGCATCTTCGAGGAGATCATACTGGCCTCCAAAATAGTAATTGAAGATCAGCCGGAAGGTGTTGACAGGGGTGATGTTTTCATACAATTGCTGGTCGCCTCCGTCTGGCAGGTAGTACACATTCAAGATCGCCAAGCGGTCCTTGCCCGATGTATCCACGCCTCCATGGTCACCTTGAATAATGATAATTGGCGGTGTAGCAGAATCAGTGATAATTTTCTGTAGTATGGGGACCATGCGCGAATTCAGATAGGCAACCTGATCGCGGTATCCAATGATGGGTTCCTTCTCGTGATCCACACTCTCGCCCTGTGGGCCAAATACAAAGGGCCGATGGGGGGATACGATATGGGCAAAGACGAATTTCGGCCCTGGCATGTTTGCCAGCTTGCCAAGTTGGTCGAGGGTGAACAGCACTCTCTGGCGATGGATCTCCTGGGGATGATCTAGGTCGGCGCGCATAAATCTGGGCAAGATCGTTGCTCCATCTGCCAGAATAAGCCCGGCGGAAGTCTTGATGAGCAAGGATTCAAAACCATTCAAACCCCCGGTAATATCCAACAGGTTCGTCACGCTGGATTTTGATGAAATGTAGACGCCCGCGTCCTCCACCTGGGTCCAATAGTAACCGGTTTCAAAGGCCACCATGGTGTACCCAAGATCTTCGAGCAATTGTCGAACCGCGCTGTGCTTGATCAAACCGGGCATCCCCACCCGATCGGTCCGGTCTTCCGTAAAGCCCTGGCCCAATTCAGATAGATAATTCAGGTTCAGCGCAGAAGAGAGAGAAAGCTGGGTCTGGGAATAGTTGCTCTGGCTGCAGCGAGCAATGTAAAAACCAGATGCAGTCAATTCATCCAGGAAGGAGCTGTTATCGTAACCATAGAAGTTTTTCAGGACGTCGTCACGCGAATAGCCATCCAGGATGATATAGTAAATATCTGGGGGAGATTTACTTTCTGAATAGGATAACTGCTGCGTGCCAGTAGATGGTTCGACAATCTCAGCGCTCGCCTCTCGAACAGAATAAATAGAGATTTGCAATACAGGGATGATTAACGCAGTGATCGAGACGACATTCAGAGCGCGTGTCAGAACCTTGATGTCAACCATTGATCGAGTTATCCACCATATTCCCAACCCGAATAAAGCCATATAGACAGGGACCAGAACGCGGTGCCGGCCAACTGCAAGCCCAGCCAGGCTGATTGGCTCCAGGTAATTATAGAAGTGACCATAGGAGGAGAACAGTATCAGCGCCAGCGAAGCAACTGCTGCTGCTTTATACCAATCCTTGAAAATCAATCTGGAGATAACGAGAAGTGTGACGCCCAGGCAAAATGCCCCGATCAAGGAGCGTGTCCCTTCAGATAGCTTAATTTCTGCAACGTTATAAGCTAATAGAGTCAACACCGGAAAAAGCGCAATGATAACAGGGTGCCATGGAATTTGATTGATTCGTAATTTATCTGGTCGCTTCATAAACAATTGCCCAATACAGTAAGAGGCGGGCACCTTATTGAGAATAAATACCCAAGGTCAGCTGCTCTAATTGGTATCGGAGGGTGAGGCCGCTCAGCAGGCCGAAGGTTGGGTAGGTGAAATATTATAGTCCAAACTAAGGGCAACGGATTGACGAGCCTCAACCCCCTCTATTTCCCACCAGCAAGTGCATAGATTTACAAACCTCATATATAAATCCTATCTTTTTCTAATACCCATTGGGTAAGATGATATTGCAAGGAAACCGAACAATAGTAAACCATAAATAATTTATCAGTAAAGGAGATTAAACCATGAGCAACTTAATTCGCAGAGATCCCTTCCGAGAGATGATGTCTTTGCGCAGTGCGATGGACCGGCTTTTTGACAGTGCTTTCTTCGGCACGCAATGGGAGTGGCAATCACTAAGCGGTGAAATGGCCCTGGACGTAGCCGAGACTGAGAATGAGTTCCTGGTCAAAGCCTCCTTGCCTGGCATCAACCCTGATGACCTGGAGATCACCTTTAGCGGTAAGACGCTGACTATCAAAGGCGAATACAAAATCGAAGAGGAAAAGGAAGACGTCCATTATCACATGCGCGAGCGCCGTTTTGGCTCCTTCTCTCGCAGCGTATCCTTACCCACGCCCATCGTGGCAGATGATATTGAGGCCAAGTACGAGAGTGGTGTACTTACCCTGCACCTGCCCAAGACCGAAGAGGTCAAGCCTAAGCGCATCACAGTCCAGCGGGTAGAAACCCCGCGGGTGATCGAAGGTAAAGCTACAGACATCGCAAGCAAGAATTAATTACCCGTAACGGAAAAAACGGTCTGTCTCGCTGCATTACTGCGACGAGACAGGCTTTTTTTGTCCATTATTTCTCTCTTTCTGCCCTAAACAGTGAAAGATAGAAATTGAGGTATTTCTACAAGATCACCAGCCCTTGTTGAACTCCCAGTCTCACCGCCTCCGTCCGATTTGCAGCTCCCAGCTTTGCATAAATCGAGGAGACGTGAAATTTTACCGTGTGCTCGCTGATGCTTAGCGCGGCGGCGATTTGTTTGTTAGCCAAGCCTTGAGCCAGTAATTGCAGCACCTGCAGCTCTCGCTCTGTGAGAGGCTCAATCGGGTGTTCGGCTAGCCCCTGTACTTCGCCTTCAGGCAATCCTAACAGGCGATTCAGCGCTGCCCCCCGTCGCAGTTGCAGCGGGGAAAGCACGATCAAGCCTTCATGCAACGCAACTACTGCTGCCTGAAGTTCTTCTGCAGTGGCCTCCATGGGAACAACCCCCCAGGCATGGGGTGAAATCCCAGCGAGATCCTGTGCAGCACGGGCTTCGTCTGATAGCAACAGTATTGATGGGAGCGTCCCGCTCAATTCTAGATCGCTCAACCCCTCCAGGGATCGAGGTTCTGCCCACAGCAGAACATCAATATCGGATAACAACGTCTCTAACTCGTCTATGGAGGTAGCCTCGGCGACCACCTCAATCAACTCGCCATCACTCAGGAGGGCTCGTAGCCCAGTACGCAGTGCCAGCGCCTGGGCAACTACCGCGACATGGATCACGCGGTGACCTCCTCATTTTGTACCAGAGCCCGTCTCACAAAAGCCGCCACCACATGGCTAGGGATCGCCACTCCTTGATCTCCACCTACAATCATGGTATTGATACCCACCACGCCGCCTGCTACGTTCACCATAGGCCCGCCGGAATTGCCCGGTGCAAGGACCACATCGGAGCGGATAATAGGCACTGACTGACGAGGATGGCGCGTTTGAGCAGTTCCTAACCCGCTGATGATCCCAGCGGTTACCACACCCCGCTGACCCCAGGGATGGCCCACCGCCAGCACAATCTGGCCTACCTGCAAAACACGCGAATCGGCAATCGGTGCTGGAGCCAAGCCGTCACTTTGCACCTGAAGGATCGCCAGATCCAGCTGCGGCTCTTTCGCTACCACTCGCGCCGGCAGCTCGTCTCCATCCGGCAGGGTCGCAGCGATCCTACCGCGGGCGATGACATGATGGTTAGTGACAATGTAGCCCCCCTGTCGCCAAACCACCCCAGCACCAGCACCGTGGCGCCCGTTATGCACCACCACCAAGCTGCGCTGCACGCGCAGCGCTACCTCAGCCAGGGCGTCTGCGATCTGATTGGAGAGCGTTTGCACGTCCATAACTAGTCCTTACGCTCCCCAATTGTAACCGTAATGGTCACAGGCTGCCCGCCGCGCAATACATCTACCGCGGTTGGCTTGCCAACCACATCTCCCGCGAGGGAGGATAACAGCTGGTCGGCGTCGGTTACCGATTGCCCGGCAATAGCCACGATGATATCGCCTACCAAAAGGCCGCCAACGTCTGCAGGGCTCTTCTCCTCAACGCCTACCAATAGCAGACCACTGCTCTGGTCGCGGCCCAGCGCTTTCTGCTGAGAGGTGGGAATAGAGACCGGCTGGCTGCGCACGCCCAAAAAACCGCGGCGTACACGCCCATGCCTGGCAAGCGTCTCAGCCGTCTGCCAGGCCAGGTTTATCGGGATGGCTAATGAGGCGCCGCGCGTCAGACCCGATGTGTTCACACCGATCACACGCCCGGCGGTATCCACCAAAGGCCCGCCAGAGAAGCCGGGGTAGGGGATGGCATCGGTGCGCAGGTAGCGGTCCAGCAGGCCGCCGCGCCCGGTACGCACCGGACCACCAATGGCG
>DATCYX010000558.1:0-13217 GCA_036526235.1 Anaerolineales bacterium
ACCAGTGGAGGGATCCAGGCGGCTATGGTGCACAGCCCGATTAATAAGCCTCCCAGGCCCCAGATGAGATTGTGGGGCGATAGAAAAGTTGCCCCGCTGAGCGCCCCGCTGAATATGGCTCCACGCAGGTTGCTAAGCACATTGCTGGTACGGAAAACATCTATCTCTAGGAGGGTTGCCAGGCAAGCCAGTAAAAATGAAGCGAACATCAGAGGGTGCACCAAATATCCGGTCAAATGAATGAACGCCTCAAAACGCTGTTTAAATCCATACTTCTGGTTAGGCAGGAGAGTTGGAAGAAGCTTCTTCGCCGTCCGCAAGGAGCCGCACGCCCAACGGCCTTGCTGCCTTTTATAGCTGGGAACAGTTGGAGGCACCTCTCCGGGACTCTGGATATCTCTCAGGTAAAGGATGTGATAGCCACAAAGCTGGACACGATAGCTTGCATCCAAATCTTCGGCCAGGGTATCCGATTGCCAGCCGCCAGCCTCTGCTAATGCTTTTTTTCTGAATATCCCCCCACTTCCGTTGAAATTCTGGAAGCATCCTGCCGCATATCTTCCAGCTTGCTCTATGAGGAAATGGACATCGATGCCAGTAGCAATTGCCCTGGTCAATGGGTTGTATTCTCTATTGATATGGGCCCATCGACTCTGGATTATTCCCAGTTTTTCATCTTGGAGGAAAAATGGCATCGTGTCAACGAGGAAATTTTCCGCTGGAACGAAGTCCGCATCAAAGATGGCGATGTACTCCTCCTCGGTTTGATCAAGCGCTGCCTTCAAGGCGCCAGCCTTATACCCTTGCCTGCGTTCGCGGCGTAAGCTCTCAATCCGCAAATATTTTCCTCTATATTCCTCAATGAGCTTATCAACGATGTCTGCTGTGTCGTCATCTGAGTCGTCAATGATGACGATCTTTACTCGCTCGACACCATACTCCTCAGCCATGCGAGCACAGGCAGCAACGATCCTATGAATGACATACTTCTCGTTATAAATTGGAAGATGGATTGCTACACCAGGTCTATCACATGAGGCATCGGTCGGAATCTGGGGAGATTTATACCTGTATGCTGCGAGGAGAAGATAGAAGTGATTGAAACCATATAAGAAAAAGAGCAGTGTTAGGGTCAGTGAAATAAAAAAGAAGATACTGTGTATAAACATTGTTCCGAAATACCAGCCTACTATCTTGGAGAAGTTTGCTTGCAGCGACCGTTTGGTAAGGAAGTTTGGCTACAATACCCACTTCTGAGACGTATTGTTGTCTAAAGTTTGTAAGGATTATACTTTCTCTATCAGCCCGGAAATAAGGAGGGCACGCTCTTCAGTTGATAAAAAGCAAACATCGTTGTCGTTTGTCTATACAAATTATCTCGCCAAACGAATAGTTATGATCTCAAACGGTTTGAAATCCAAATCCACGCCGCCGTCTCGCCAGGTGAGCGGTGAAATTTCATCCTCTAAGAGATTGACCACCGCTGCCGACTCGAATGGCAAGGGGCTTGATAATCGCACCGCCCCCCTGGTCCCCCGCGATTCGTAGAGGCGCAAGATGAATGCTTGGCTATCCTCGGCCTTTTTGAGCGTATCCACGATAATGGCTGGATTGCTTACTGCGAAAAATGATTGATGGACATCTTGCTCGCCCGACTTGCATATTAAAAGCGGGACGTTGAACCGATAGGCTGCCTCTGTCACTCCAGCCAACTGCGGACTCCCGGCGTGCGGGAATAAGGCGAAACGGAATTGGTGCCTGCCTTGGTCCGCATCTGGGTCAGGGTGCGTCGGGGCGCGCAGCAGTGAGAGGCGCAGCACGTTTCCATGCGCGGCGTAGCCGTATTTGCAATCGTTCAGCAATGCTACCCCGTAATCAGGTTCAGACAAATCTGCCCATCTCTGCGCCGGGACCTCAAAGCGCGCCATGTCCTGGGATGTATTGAAATGCGTCGGGCGTTGTACATGCCCAAACTGAATTTCGTAGGTGGCGATCTGTGAACGCACGTTGAGCGGGAATTCGACTTTCAAGAATTTATGCTTTTCATGCCAGTCCACGTCACAGAAAAAATCAAGCCGCGCAGATATCGCGTCCAACGAGACCACCTGGCGCATGTTGCTATTGGGCGAGATAGCATACGTGAACTCTATGGCAGCGCGCAAGGGACCGGATTCAATGACCCTCGCCTCAGTCGCGCCACCCAAGGGTAATTTTTTCTCTAGATGGAATATATCCACATCCCAGGCATCCCAGGCATTGGGAATATCCTCGTAAAGCACGAAGTTGTTGCCTGCCTGCCCCTGCTCGATGCTCTCACGCTGAGCGGTTTTATCAAACAGGCTGATCAACCCACCAGAGGGGGTAAGAACCGCTCTTAAATGGGCATTCTCAATGACAAACCCACCAGCTGTTTTGATGATGGCGACTGGCTGGTTGCTGTTTCCAGGGGTTTGAACAGCATACCCCAGCGCGGGCGCAGTGACGATGCCCAGATGACGTCCCGTGTTTGTCGTTTGCGTGCCGGGGATCCCTTCGGGGAGCTCGACCACTTCAGTGCGTGGAAAACTGAGCGTATTGAAGATAGTTACTTTATTGGCAGATGGTGGTTCAGGTGACAGTGCCTTCAGGGCAACGTCTCGCAGCTCGCCCGCTTTTTGCAGCACAAATTTGTAGTCCTGGGTTGAATCCTGGTAGACCTCGCCAATCGATGAACCAGGGATGATATCGTGAAATTGGTTTGTGAGCACAACCTCCCATAGTTTTTGCAATGCAGGTACCGGGTAGGGATGGTCTCGAGTGACCATTGCCAGGCAGGAGAGAATCTCCACATCCCTTAATAGCAGTTCAGATTGGCGGTTATATTTCTTATTTCGCGCCTGAGAGGTGTACGTGCCGCGGTGCAACTCAAAATACAACTCGCCTACCATCGCCAATGGATCTTTTATGTCCGCCGCACAACGGCTAAAAAATTCACGCGGCGATCGAATTTGAGTGCGTGGCAAGCCATCCACATCCACCATGCGGCGGAGCTGCTCCAACATGGCGGGCGTTGGACCGCCGCCGCCGTCGCCATACCCAAAGAGCAGGTAACTTTCGTTAGCGCGCTCATGGTCTTTGAAGTTGCTGACGTTGTAGAGCACTTCTTTGACATTGGCCATAGAATTGAAGGTGTCGGCAGGGGGGAAATGGGTCAGCACACGCGAGCCGTCGATACCTTCCCACACGAAGGTGTGGCTGGCAGGCTTGTTAAACTGGTTCCAGGAAAGTTTTTGGGTAAGGAAATATTGGATCCCCGCCAGGTTCATAATTTGCGGAAGCGCGCCGCTATAGCCAAAGACGTCCGGGTTCCAGAATTCCTGGCAACGCATCGCAAATTCCGATTCAAAGAAGCGTTGTCCATAAAGGAACTGGCGCACGAGTGATTCACCGCATGGGATGTTGCAATCCGGCTCAATCCAGGTTCCGCCCACTGGAATAAATTGTCCGGAGCGCACTTTTTCTTTGATACGCGCGTACAAGGCTGGGTAATCTTCCTTCATCCATGCCAACTGTGCCGCCTGCGGTAGGACAAACCGGTATTCAGGATAAGCATCCACATCGCACAGTGCCGATGCAAACGAACGCGCGCATTTTCGCTTCGTCTCACTAATCGGCCACAACCAGGCGGTATCGATGTGAGCATGCCCGATAGCAGATAAATTGTGCTGGGCATCACCGTTGTGCGCTGAAAGGAAGCGGGCGGCAACCTCGCGGGCATCTGTCCAGGTAGATTTCTCATCCAAGCGGATGATGTTCACCATTTCATTCGCGGCGAATAATGCCTGCCCGCTGCGCGGTGTATTTTCCGGCAAGTGAAGTGCCATATCGGCAATGATTTTGAGGTCCCAATAGAGCTCCCAAGCCTGGCGGTCAAACACGGCGATTTCAGCCTGGCTCAATTCACCGATATGGGGGTTGTGAGCGACGATGTCCAGCCCGAACAGTCCGTTGCAGGCCATTTCAATGTACAGCTCAAACGACTCGCCGCCCTGTGCATTTTTTGTGATGGAAAATTCTTTTCGGATTGGCTCGGCTTGCCAGCCATTGAATGAACCGGTTAATCCTTGGACGGGCGCACTATCTTGCCATATACATGCTTCTGAGGCTGAGTCCCATAATAGGTGCACTTCCTGATCCTGCCAAGACGCCGGTATTTGCCCTTTGACGTGGAACCAGTGAGTTGACCATAGCGGCCCGAACTTTTCACCGACAGTTGCTTTACGGTACTCGCCAAGCATGGCGTCCTGATAGGAAATCCGATCAGGGGCAGAGTAGACCCTTAGCTCTACCGGAGCGCGCTGCGGATAGAAAAGGTTGGCGATTTTGCCGGAAAAATTCTGTATACGTTGACGGGTGAGTTCGATGTGTTTTTGCATCATTTCCTAGGTGGAGAATATCTATTCTGAACAATTTTGGGTTTGTCGTCAAGCTGATTATAAATGCAGGTCCGCGTATTGGAGAGATTTTTTGAGAGGGCTTGTGCTGGGGTAGGCTCCTTGGAATAAATTATCCGCCAATCTCCACGAATATTTGTAAAAATTCGCGTAGATTGGCGGATTTTATCTGCGGAGACGATGGTTGCTCTCTGCGCAGAATATCCTATCTCCCCGCCGTAATTATTCGAGCAGGCGGTTTTAGATTACCAGTCGAGGATAATATCCCGTAATCTATCCTCTTTCAAGCCTCCGCCGCTCCAGCGAACGCCCCAGAAGCCGCTCAATCGTACGAATCATGGGCAAGTCATCCTGGGTGGCGAGAGACAGCGCCGTGCCCAGCTTTGCCATGCGACCTGTTCGACCAATCCGGTGGGTATAGGCGATCGCTGTGTCCGGCATATCGTAGTTGATCACGTGAGAGATACGAGAAATATCAATCCCCCTTGCGGCAATATCTGTAGCAACTAATACCTTGACCCGGCCGCTGCGAAATTTGTCCATCGCTTCCTGGCGCCGGTTCTGAGATAGATTGCCTTGTATAGATGTAGCGGGCAGTCCAGCATGGATCAATTGCCCGGCGAGTTTTTTGGCGCGGTGTTTTGTACGGGTGAATACCAGAACTTGGCCGTTGCCTGATTGGCGTAAGATTGCCAGAAGCAGCTCAAATTTCCTGGTTTGATCCACCGAATACACCGCATGACCAACCGTTTCGACTGGACGAGATGCGCCCAGTTCGACTGTCACAGGTTGACGCAAGAATTCATTGGCTAGCGAACGTATCTCATTCGGCATGGTGGCTGAGAAGAGCAGTGTTTGCCGTGATGGTGGAATAGCAGCCAGAATGCGCCGGATGTCGGGCAAAAAACCCATATCGAACATCTGATCAGCTTCATCCAACACCAGGGTTTCAACCGAATTCAGGTTGATTACTCGCTGCCCCATCAGATCCAGCAAGCGGCCTGGGCAGGCCACAACGATTTCAACTCCAGTACGCAACCTCTGGATTTGCGGTTGGACGCTGACGCCTCCATATATGGTCATACTTCGGAGACGAGTCTGCTGACCGAGCGTTCCAATGGCTTTATGGGTCTGTTCGGCCAGCTCGCGCGTGGGAGATATGATGAGAACACGCAACCTGCCACGTGGCCCGTTTAAGAGGCGTTGGAGGATGGGTAATACAAAAGCAGCCGTTTTCCCGGTGCCGGTTTGGGCCAAGCCCAGCACATCACGCCCTTCCAAGATGGGTGGAATGGCACGCATCTGAATCGGGGTAGGGATGGAGTAGCCAGCGGCTGAGATTCCGGAATTAATCCGGGGATGAAAAGCAAATGAGTCAAAATTCACAGCAGATCCTTTAACGACAAATAGGAACTCGTTCGAGACCATACGTCCAGGTGTCCTGCTCGAACTGCAAAGTGTCCTGAAAGTCGTTTATATAGTGGGTTTGGGCTCCAGGCGCGCAAACCGGCTTGGAGCCCTTCTATCAACATTACATGCTAAGGCTTAATATCGACGGGAACCGCCGCGACCGGTGTGCTTACGCTCTCCTTGCCAGTTGCCGCCATTTCCGCCCTGGCTGCGCTCCTCGCGCGGACGAGCGATATTGACAGTTAATTGGCGTTGGTCGAGGGTGTAACTGTTGAACATTTGAATGGCTTTTTCCAATTCACTTTGATTGCCCATCACTACAAAGGCAAAACCCTTCGACCTGCCGCTTGCACGATCCTTTATCAGGTCTACAGAGGCAACTGTACCAGCCTGAGTAAACAACGTGTGCAAATCTTCTTCGGTAGTTTCAAAAGCAAGATTACCGACATAAAGCTTGGTTTCCATAATCCGTGTATCTCCTTTGAGATGTATTAAAAAAAAGAACCGCCAGCCTCACAGAAGGGGCCGACGGTAACTCTACCCAGTAGTAAGATAATAAATTATACCACACTTGTCTCCAATAAGTTCGTCAACTCGATCTCAGCTTGTTGGACCGGAATCGATAAAACCACGCTCCATTCATCCAACAGGAAAGTCTTGGCGCGTTCCAGGGTAGATTTGTCATTTTCATTTAATTTATTGTTCCGTTTAAAATGCACCAGATCGCGAACCACCCGGCAAATCGATTCGAGCGTTCCGTCCTTCAAAAGATCCGTCAACTGTATTTTCCGTAGATAACGTTCAGTCGATAGCGATTCTCCGGGGCTGGCTAGAAGATGAAAGAGTTTTTTAAAATCTCTTGCTGGGGTTGGGAAACGCAGGCAGAGCTCACCACTTTCGCTTAGCGGAACCCAAAGTGTTAGATCGCGAATCTGCACAACATAATATTTGCCAGTGTGTCCAGACAACACTTTTTCATCCAGCTGGATAATTTCTCCGAGACCGTACATCCAATGGATCACCCGGTCTCCAACCTGGAAAGACATACCCCGTTCACTCATGGACTGAACTCACTTTCTATGCTCCAAGCACCCATTAATTTCATCGATTGTCTCGGAGCGAGAGATCCCACTCGTAATAGACCATTCTGAAATCAGAGCTTCCCTGGTTCGCTTAAGAAGTGTTTTCTCATAGTAGTTCAGTGGTTTCTCAGCATTGCGTCCATTGAGGTCTCGAATAACCTCACATAAACCCTGGAAGGTACCTCTATCAATCCGTTTTTCCAATTCGCTGCGCCGTTTATGGAAATCGCCGTCTATTGAGACTGGTGAGCTTTTTAGTAAGGCGCGGTACCGATAGAGATGACTCTTTGGTGTGATAAGCCGCAAACCTTCTGACTGATTACTTACTGGCACCCAAACGGTGGTTTTGGAAAAATCTACACGATAATAGAGGCTTTGTCCGTTGCCGGATAAATTCATGCCTTCGATTGATACAACAATTCCTACTCCAAATTTCTTGTGAACAACACGATCGCCTTCATTGAAGTTCATTTTTGTATCCACAGGCTGATAAACCGAAACAGAGATGCGTAAAAATAATAGGCCTCCAATGGATCGTCTCGCCCCCAAGCAATCTGCTAAATTGCTATCTCGGGATTAAATATTCAATCGGCTAGTCGACAGAAGTAGCGAAAAAAACAGCCGCCTATCCTGCACGAGGACTAGCGGCGATTCCACATATCCCAAGTAAGATTATATAAATTATATCATATTACTGACCTGGGCAAATTGTGACTCTTTTGGATATGCCGTGGTCAGGGCTATATATGGGGGTGGCTTGCCCATCCTGCCCTGAACATAGTGAAGGAATCTTAGCATCCACCCTGCCCTGTAGACCTGTACAATTCGACGGTTCAGGAGTCTTTCAAGGGGTAGCCTCGGCAGGGTGCTAGAGGTTGTGAGTTGGTGTAGGATAAATCGTAAAAATTACCTGTTAAGTTCCAGAATTTTCGCTCAAATTTGCGTGGATTAATTGAAGGCCGTGATGATAGAGAACAAAGCAGTAAGATGACCAACCCCTTGTGCACGCCTGGAGCGAACTGCTAAACTACAAAGTAGCCCGCAGACAGCAACATCATCTGGTGAACCTCAACGGAAGGTCGGGTGTAAAGACGTTGGGAGGAGGCTGGGTCAGGGAATGAAATAGGTAGGTGCAATTTTGCTATTTGAAGGCAATAATTTCATCAATGAGCAAGAGGCAGTATAGCTGAGCAGGTAGTGCTATAATCGTTCAACCAGCAAACCCATTATATTAGGCCACCGCTATACCTGCTCATGGATATTCCTACACCCCTTCCCATCCTGCTCCCGAAGGTGCAGATCCCGCCTTCTAGGCTGCAGCTCGTGTCGCGCAGCCGCTTGCTCCAGGTTCTCGATGCAGGTTTGCACCGCAAGCTAACCCTCATCTCGGCACCAGCTGGGTATGGCAAGTCGACGCTGCTCAGCGAGTGGGCTTCGGGCTGTGAATGGCCGCTGGGCTGGGTCACGCTTGAAGCAGGCGATAACGACATCGAGCGCTTTCTTACCTACCTGATGTCTGCTGTACAGACCGCCGAAGAGAGCGTGCCTAAACTGGAGGACATCCTGGGAGCTCGCTTCTCACTCCAACCGATGTCGCGCGATGCGATGCTGGCGATACTGGTAAACCAGTTATCCTCCACTTCAGAACGGCTGGTGATCGTGCTGGATGATTACCATCTCATCGAAAATCAAGACATCCACGGATTTCTTAACGCCTTGCTCGACAACCTGCCCGTGAATATCCACATCGTGATCTCCACACGAACGGACCCGCCTTTGCGGCTGGCTCGTTTACGCGCCAAGGATCAACTGAATGAGATTACCGAAAAGGGGCTGCGCTTCACGCCTCAGGAGGTGGAGACCTTTTTCGATGTGGTGATGGGGCTGAGGCTTACTGATGATGAGGTTGCCGAACTGGAAGCGCGCACCGAAGGCTGGGTTACTGGGCTGCAGCTCGTGGGTCTTTCTTTGAAGGATCGCGAGCATCCCAGCGAGCTGATCCATACACTGGCAGGCACTCATCGCTACATCTTGGATTACCTGGTGGAGGAGGTGTTCTCAGACCTTCCTCCCCTGCTGCAGACATTCCTGCTGCGTGTTTCGGTCCTTGAGCATCTGTCGCCTGAGCTGTGTGACACCGTGGTAGGGGAACCGGACGTGCCGCAGCAGTCAAAGAAGATTTTGGAATTTATGGACGCCTCCAACCTGTTCATCGTGCCGCTTGACAGCCAGCGCCAGTGGTACCGATTTCATCCGCTCTTTGCTGATTTCCTGCGCGACCGCTTGGTGGCTCAGCATGCGGAAGAGCTGCCCGATCTGCACCGCCGGGCAGCTGCCTGGTATGCCAGTCGCGGCTTGCTCTCAGAAGCGATCCGGCACTGTTTTGCAGGTGGGGATGTTGATCGCGCGGCCGACTTGATCCAGGCAGAGGCCAGAGACCTGCTTACCCGCGGGGAGATCACGACCCTGCTGCGCTGGATTGATGCGTTGCCGGAGGAAGTCATTGCTGCCCGTCCTCATTTAGGGCTGTCGCGGGCCTGGGCGATGCTCATGCGTGAGCCGATCAACTTCCTGGATACGATCGACCAGCAAATCGACCAGATCGCTGAAGGTTTTGGCATCCTGTCTGCAGATCTGCTCAGTGCCCTGGCTGAGAGCGAGCCCGAATCGCTTCGGCGAGCCGGGCTGAGTGAATTTGCTATGCTTCTGGCATTTGCGCGGCGTGACAACCATGACGTTGATGATACGATCAAGCTGTTCAAAGCCGCGCTTGAATACATGCCAGAAAGCGAACATCTGCTCCGCGGTTTTACTCTAGCCGGGTTGGCGTCGACCTATGCCAGGAAAGGCGCGATCAAACTGGCTGAGGATGCGTTTGCACAGGCAGCACAGCATAGCCTGGCAGCCAACAGCATCTATGGCTATGTGGCCTGCACCGACTGGCTGGCAACCATGCAAGCCGAGCAGGGTCAGCTCACGCGCGCCGCCGCCACTTATCGCCAGGCGATTAAGTTGCTCACCAGTCAGGCCCAGTACCCGCTACCTCTTTCGGGGCATGTCTACGTCGGACTGGCCGATGTGCTGCTGGAGCAGAATGATCTCCAAGGGGCATTCGAAAATCTGCAAGTGGGGCTGCAGGTTGGGGTTCAGGTCAGGGATGTGGATGCCCTGTTGAATGGCTATGTAATCCAGGCACGCGTTTTACAAATGCTCAACAAGGGGGAAGAAGCGCAAGAAGCCATGCAAAATGCTGAGCGACAAGCCCTAGAGACCAAAAGCATGAGCTGCGTGCATGATGCGCAAGCACATAAGGCGCGCCTTGCCCTGGCTCTTGGAGATGTCCAGGTAGCCCAGCGCTGGGCTGCGGGGCGTGGCTTGGGAAGCGTTGGAGACGTTCATATGGAGGGTCCTCCAAATGAGATCGAACAGCTGACCTATGCCCGCTTGCTGATGGCAGTGGGGAAGGCATCTGAGGCGCTTCCCATCTTGGAGGCTTTGAGTGGCCTGCAAGAACAAATCGGGCGCACGCGCGCCCTGATCGAGAGTCTGACGCTCCAGGCGCTATGCCTGCGTTCCTTGGGACGTATGGATGAGGCGGTGCGCACGCTGGCGCGTGCCCTGATGCTCGCCGCGCCGGAAGGTTTTGCTCGCGTCTTTATCCAGGAAGGGCCTCCGTTGGCGGCGTTGCTGCGCACGGTTGGGTCGCTGGGCCACTCGCCGGAATACGTCAAGCACCTTCTTGAGATCTTCGGCGAAGCCCCCGCATTGCAGGAATCCGTGCTTGATCCACTCAGCGAGCGCGAGCTGGAGGTGCTGCGCTTGGTAGCAGACGGGCTGACCAACGCCGAGATCGCGGCTCAACTGGTCATCGCCCACAGCACGGCAAAAACCCACATCAACCGCATTTACAGCAAACTCGGCGTCAGCACCCGCACCCAGGCGGTCGCCCGCGCCCGCCAACTCCAGATTTTGCCTTAATCCTCCCCTTTTTTCATTCCACCCCCCAATCCACCCCCGGGTGGACGCTTTTCCTCCATTTTTTTTGTAAACTCATGGCGAAAGATTATCCACACCATGAGTTTATTTGTTTTGGAGGAAAGAAGATGGCATTGCTAGAGATTGAACACGTAAGTAAAGCCTACCGCGGCGGGGTGCTGGCAAATGACGACATCAGCCTGTCGGTTGAAGCGGGTGAGGTGTTCGGCCTGCTGGGACCCAACGGCGCCGGCAAGACTACCCTGGTACACCAGATCATCGGTTTGTTGGCGCCCACCTCAGGCACGATCCGGGTGGCTGGCATCAACACGGTCGAGGACCCCGGTTTCGCCCGCCAGGCATGCTCGTTTCAGCCCCAGACACAGGTTCCCATCGATGGTATGACACCTTACCAGGCTATCGAGCTAGCCGGACGCCTGCGCGGCGGTCGTACGGACGAGGTGCGCGCCAGGACCAGAGCGCTGATTGACAGCTTTGAGCTCGGCGCGTGGTCGAATAAAAGTGGTGAGGCTCTCTCAGGGGGCGTGCGACGGCTGGTGGCTTTCTGTATGGCAGCGGTCGTTCCTGGTCAGATCACCATCTTGGACGAACCTACCAACGATGTTGATCCGCTGCGACGGCGCTTGCTGTGGCAGCAGGTGCGCCAGCTAGCAGATCAGGGTAGCGCGGTGCTGCTGGTTACCCATAATGTGCTGGAGGCGGAGCGCTCGGTTGATCGTTTGGCAATCATCGACCGTGGCAAAGTCATCGGTTCTGGAACGCCGGGTTCCATGAAAAATGGTGACGGGGATTACTTGCGCCTGGAGCTGCTGCTTGAGCCCGGGACTTCGCTGCCCCTGCTGCCAAACTTCCTATCGCACACGGTCAACGGTGGGCGGCGTCTTATCGGAAGAGTTAGCGCCGAGGATGTAACTAAGGCAGCCATGTGGGCAAACCGCATGAAAGCCGACAAGCTCGTGGAGGAATACTCCCTTGGGCCGGCAACCCTGGAGGACGCATACATTCGTAAAATCGGGCGCGCAGACGCCTTGGAGACTATCTGAAGGAGATATATCAAATGAACACAGTTAATTGGATCCAAAGCTACACCCTATTGCTCAGATGGCAGGGGCTGAAGTTCAAGACTGTCCTGCCGTTTGTAATTGTCGCTCAATTCTTCACCGGTATCGGTACGGTCATCGGCCTAGGCTATCTGATGCCAGACATCGACTCCCAAACAGCCATGTTCTTGGTGACTGGCGGACCAACACTCTCGCTGGTCACACTGGGATTAGTGATGGTTCCGCAGATGGTAGCACAGGCGAAAACCGGTGGGATGCTGGACTATATGCGCTCCTTTCCTGTGCCACGCATGGCTTACCTGGCGGCAGACTTGACCATATGGTTGCTGTCTACCCTGCCCGGAGTGCTCCTGGCGCTTGTTGTAGGCTCGCTGCGCTACAATTTCGAGCTGCAATTTAGCCTGTTGATCGTGCCGGCTTTCATGCTGGTGGTGCTGATGGCGACTTCAGTGGGCTACGCCATCGCCTTGCTCTCGCCGAAAGCGGAATTGGTGGGCGTGCTGACTAACTTAATTATCTTCAGCCTGTTCCTGTTCTCGCCGGTCAACTTCCCCGTCGAGCGCCTGCCCCACTGGCTTGAGACAGTCCATCGCTTCTTGCCGGTGAAGTATGCTGCCGATGCGGTGCGCGGCGCGCTGGTGCCGGGTTATTCGGATGGATTGGGTCTGGCGCTGGCTGTGCTGGCTGGTTGGTGTCTGGTAGGGCTGGTTATAAATTATATGGTAGCTACCCGCCGGGGTTGATAGCCAGTACGCCCGGTGCAAACAATTGGAATTACTATAAATTGCTGTTTCTAACAACGATAACTATCATGAACAAAACGTACACAGAAACAGAGACCCGGCAGATCAGCGATTTTGACCAGGTATTGATCCAAGGTTTGGCTTACAGCGCGCAACTCATCATGTCTCAGGGTGAGCAGGAAGAGCTGACCATCGAAGCACCCCCAGATTACCTGGATAGGTTGCGCAGCGAGGTGAAAGATAGAAAGCTCACCGTGCGCTTGCGGGGCGGCTGGTTGCAAGAATTAGAAGATGCTCTTGCGACCTGCCTGAACAAGCCGCACATCGTCTACCGGTTGAAGGTGCGCGAGCTCAACCACCTGGAAGTGCAGTGTGCCTACAGCATACATGCATCCAGAATAGAGACTCCGCACCTTCACATAAAATTGAGCGGGACTGGAGATTTCAAGCTTGACTGGCTTGTGGCTGAAACCTTGGAAGTGCACCACTCCG
>DATCYX010000559.1:0-8433 GCA_036526235.1 Anaerolineales bacterium
ATGCCCCCACCAAAACACCCCATTTTCTCTCCTCAGTGGTGAGGAATCGCCCAAATGCGATTGCCCTGGAGATGCATAGCATGAACATGTTTATTCATGGTAAACTTTTAATGATGACAGGATGAAGAGAATAACTTTTTCTCTTGGGGTTGGGCTTTTCCTGTTTCCGCTCATTGCTGCCGGGATTTATGTCCTTACTGTGCGCGCAGCGGCACTTGTCCGCTACGACAAGACGTACTTTACCCCATATTACGGTGAACTGTATTCGTCCCCTGGCTCGGTGGCCAGCGCCATTGAGCTGGCTCTCCATCAAGATCAATCCCCTCTCTTGGCAGAGTTGACCGGCCTGCGCTTTAAGATGCGCCCGCTGCAGGCGAATCCGAACGCCCGCTTGATGGTCCTCTGGAAGATCACCGATTCTGGTTATTTTCAATATCTCTTTTTCGATGTAAGAAACTATCATCGCATCATTTACAATATCAAGAAGGTGAATGGTCGCTGGGTCATGGTGCCGTATGACGCCTATTACTACCTGGATAGCGGCGATTGGCTGCTGTTTTTCTCGCCGGCAGTCGCCATATGGTGGAGTGTGCTGCTGGTGGTCACTATGGGGGTAACAGTTTATCGGATCGCGTCACGCTTCCGTGAACAGGTATTCCATCCCCCCGAGAGTTAAATTATCATGATAGAATTTATCGATTCATTATCGCCAGGTGAATGCATCTGGTATCTGTTATCTTTATTGCCTGCGCATAGTTATGATTTGAATAGGCAGAAAAGCTGATCGCTCAAAGGAGATAGCACTTGACTAACCAAGCCGAGAAGCCTCTTTTGGAAGTGCATAATTTGAAAACCTACTTTTTCACCGATGATGGTGTAGTGAAAGCCGTGGATGGTGTGGACTTTTATGTCAACCCAGGTGAGGTGCTGGGTTTGGTAGGTGAATCGGGATGTGGAAAGAGCGTCACATCCTTATCGATCATGAGGTTGGTTGGCTCTCCGGGTAAAGTGGTGGATGGCAAAATTCTTTTCGAGGATAGAGAGCTCCTCAAAATGTCCGAAGCCGAGATGATTCACATGCGCGGTAACCGCATGTCGATGATTTTTCAGCAACCGCAGTCCAGCCTGAATCCGGTCTTCAAGGTGGGAGAGCAGGTGGCAGAAGTGTTGCGCATTCATCAAAAAATGGACAAAAGCCAGGCATGGCAGAAGGCAGTCGACCTTCTACAACTAGTGGGCATCCCCGACGCTGAGAAAAAGGCACATGCCTATCCACATGAGATGTCGGGCGGGCAGGCGCAGCGCGTCATGATTGCTATGGCTCTGGCTCTGAACCCGCAGCTTATCATTGCCGACGAACCCACCACTGCGCTGGACGTGACCATCCAGGCACAGATCCTGGATCTCATGCGCGGTCTGCGCAGCAGCATGAACACGGCGGTCATATTAATTACCCATGATCTGGGGATCATTGCCGAGATGGCTGACCGTGTGGCGGTGATGTATGCTGGTTATATTGTGGAACAGGCCGATGTCAGGAAACTCTTTAGTAACCCGTTGCATCCCTACACACAAGGCTTGATTGACTCGATACCAGTGCTGGGTCAGGTGAAAGACCGCCTGGATGTGATACCAGGGAATGTGCCGAACCTGGTTGATCTTCCGCCAGGTTGCCGATTTGCTTCGCGCTGCCGCTCTCGGGAAGAGTTTGAGCTGGAGATTTGTTCCCAGGTGGAACCCGACCTGTTACCCGCTCAAAATGACCATTTGGTGCGTTGTTGGTTGTATCATGATCGTAAAGAATCAGGCTATAAGGCTCCCTTGAAAGCCACATTGGAGACAGAGAAACAGTGATGAATGAAGAATTGTTAGCCAACGGCAGCGCAGCAGAAAAGAACGGTAAGTGGGATCTAGTTCAGGTTAAAAGGCTGGTGAAATACTTCCCGGTACGCGGAGGCTTATTCCAGCGGGTGGTAGCCTGGGTACAGGCTGTAGATGATGTCAGCTTTTCCATACGCCAAGGTGAGACTGTAGGGCTGGTGGGTGAATCGGGGTGTGGCAAGACCACCGTTGGGCGCACTATGTTGCGCCTGATCGAGCCGACATCTGGAGAGGTGCATTTTGACGGTGAGGAAATTTTCAAGTTGCGCGGGAATGAGTTAAAAGCTATGCGCCGCAACATGCAGATTATCTTCCAGGACCCTTATGCATCGCTAGACCCGCGTACCCCGATTGGTGAATCCATTGCCGAAGGCTTGAAGATCCATAAGATTGGGAATGCGCGTGACCGCTACGATATTGTCATCGAGATGCTTCACAAAGTGGGGATGGAAGACTACCATGCACGCCGCTATCCGCACGAATTCTCCGGAGGTCAACGCCAGCGCATTGGTATTGCTCGCGCCCTGGCATTGCGCCCAAAGTTTATCATTGCCGACGAGCCGGTATCTGCCTTGGATGTCTCTATCCAGTCTCAGGTGCTCAATATCCTTAAGGACCTGCAGTCAGAGTTTGGCTTGACCTACTTGTTTATCGCCCACAATCTGAGCGTCGTCGAGCACATCTCGGACCGAGTAGCAGTGATGTATCTGGGTAAAATGGTCGAAATGGCCGATCGTGATGAGTTATTCCGCAACCCGCTGCATCCTTATACCCAGGCCTTGATGTCGGCTATCCCGATCCCCGATCCTACTCTAAAGCGCGAGCGTATCATCCTTCAAGGCGATGTGCCAAGCCCGCTCAATCCGCCTTCTGGATGCCGCTTCCACCCGCGCTGCCCGGTTGCTTTTGAGCACTGCAAGGTGCAGGAGCCACCCTTCAAAGAGGTCAGCACCGATCATTGGGTGGCTTGCTGGCGCATCGAGTAAAAAAACCCTTTATCATGCCATCTTTCCGCGTCTTGATCGTTGACAACCAGCGCAGCGTACGCCGTTCACTGCGCTCTGGTTTGGAGTCAACCGGGCAAGATTTCGAGGTACTGGAGGCTACCTCGGGGGAAGAAGCCATGCTAGCCTTCGCTAGCTTGCCGGTGGATTTATTAGTCACCGGTGTGCGCCTGGCGGGTATGTCTGGCCTGGAATTGTTGCAAAGAATGCGGCAAAATCGCCCGGAACTCAAGGGCATCTTGACAGCGGTGAACCCGGATACTCGCACCGGTCAGCTTGCGCTTAAGGCAAACGCCAACGCTTTGGTACCCAAACCAATAGACATTTCCAAGTTTTTGGAAGCTGTGTACCGTTGTCTGGATCAAGAGCCCGAGAGAGGATTGCCGCCAAAGCAGCAGGCTACCTCTGCTGGCAGCCTTTCTGAAAGACTCGAGGCTATCTATCATAGATGCGGTGCGATGGCAATCCTCTTGCTGGATGAGGATGGTCATATCCTGGCCCAGGCTGGAGAAGCAGAAAAAGCCAAGCCGTTAATGTCGCAAATCCCCGTTGTGCTGGAAGCCCTGGGTGCCAGCGCCCGGCTATCTCAAGCCATGGGTGAGAACATCCCGGATGACTTGGTATGTTGTGCCGGTCTAGGTGTTGAGCTGTTTGCTGCGCATTTGGGAAAGTTGAATGCGTTATTGTATATTTTTGATACGGGCGTGCTGGGTTACACACGCGCTCGCTCGGTTCGTCTGGTGAGCGAGTCAGTCTTGGAGATGACCGGTTTTATGCCAATGTTCGGAGGTGCACAACGGTCAATGCTGGCGAAGAAGGAAGAACCCACTGATCCCCGGCCTAAAAAGGAAGCAGAGACCAACGTAGATCTTGATGAGGTCTTCCAACAGGCATCCAAGAATAGCCTCGATCCACAAGATGTGGATGGCTTTTGGGAAACCGCGGTGGATCAACCGGATAGCGATTCGGGTGCTGGACCCGATTCGATCTCCTACGATCAAGCCAAGGACATGGGTCTCGTTCAGGATGGGTAAGCTGATTCGGGACATTGGCATCTCTAACTTATGATACAATACGCTTCGCCTGTTACCCAGGTGATTTTGGGGCGTGGTGCAATGGTAGCACAGCGGACTTTGAATCCGTATATCCTGGTTCGAATCCGGGCGCCCCAGTCTGATCGTTTTGCACAGGTTTTGTTTCGTGTCTGACGAAGAGACAGTTTCAGACCACAGATTTGGTTTAACCTTTCAGCGAGCCCCGCGCTACCATAATTGGATCGTGGGTGCTCGTTGTTTTTATTCTATTCCCATGGAGTTCGTATGAATATCAGTGCTGTCATCCTCGCCGCGGGTCAGGGGACGCGTATGCGTTCGTCGATGCCCAAAGTACTTCACCCATTATTAGGGAGTCCAATGTTGCTCTATTCGCTGGAAGCCGCCCGGCTTGTCACAGGGACTACACCCGTACTGGTTATTGGTCACGGTGGGGAAAAGGTGAAGCAGGTCATCGGTGGGGCAGCGCACTACGCTTTACAGGAACCGCAATTGGGCACCGCGCATGCTCTGATGCAGGCTGAGCCTCTCCTGCGTGGCAAAGCTGACCTGGTATTGTTGACTGCCGCCGATATGCCCCTAATTACTCCCGAGACGTTGAGCAAGCTCGTTCAAGCGCAGGCGGCTCATGCAGGCCCCATTACTTTGCTCTCAGGACGAGCAGATACAGCCAGCGACTTTGGCCGGGTATTGCGCGGGCCAGATGGGCGCATCCAAGCGGTTGTAGAAGTGGCGCAGGCTACACCTGAGCAGCTTGCGGTTCGCGAGGTAAATACCAGCATCTACTGCTTTGCTGCTGAGTGGCTTTGGGATGCCCTTCATCGTATCCCGCTCTCCCCCAAAGGAGAATACTATCTCACCGACGCGATTAGCCTGGCTGTAGCAGAAGGATTGAGCGTACAAGGAGTGCAGGTTGAAGACAGCATCGAGACCCTCGGAATCAACACCCGGGTACAATTGGCAGAAGCGGAAGTCGCCTTGCGCCAACGTATTAACCGGGGTTGGATGCTGGATGGGGTTACCATCGTCGACCCTGCAACTACCTATATTGAGCCGGGCGTGCATATTGGAACAGATACTACGATCTGGCCAAATACTTACCTTCAGGGCAATACAGAGATCGGTGAGAACAGCGTGATTGGGCCAAATGCTGTATTGCGCAACACCCGGGTTGGTGATGGCTGCAAAGTGCTGGCCTCGGTTCTGGAGGATGCAGTCCTCGAAGATGATGTCGATGTGGGTCCATTCGGTCATCTGCGCAGGGGTGCTCACCTAGCTCAGGGTGTGCATATGGGCAATTTCGGGGAGGTGAAGGATTCATACCTGGGTCCGGGAACCAAGATGGGGCATTTTTCTTATGTTGGCAACGCCACCATTGGCCCAAAGGTGAACATCGGTGCGGGGACGGTCACCTGCAACTACGATGGCGAGAAGAAGAGTCCGACTGAGATCGGTGCCGGCGCCTTTATCGGCAGTGATACCATGTTAGTGGCACCGATTAAGATTGGGGAAGGGGCGCGCACTGGCGCTGGTGCGGTGGTCACCAAAGATGTGCCGCCCAATACGCTGGCGGTGGGTATGCCGGCTCGCAGGATCAAAAAGTTAAGGAAGTAGGGAATTGTGATTGATATTGGAGTGCTCACTGCTGGTTTTGTCATTATATTAGTGCTGGACTTCATCACGGTAGCTTCTGGGACTGCCTTGCAGAAAACCAATATGGCGCGCCTGCTGGCATATAGCGAGGCGGGTGATCCCGGAGTTCAGGGTGCTATGCGCTTGCTGAACTCTCCAGCGCGACTACAAGCCACCATTGATCTTGCTCAATGGATTTGGCGTGCCCTGCAGGTACTGCTGCTGTTCATTATCCTTTATCAAGGACCTTGGATTTCACCCCTGGCCGCGGCCGCTGGGCTCACCTTGCTGGCCTCTCTGGTGATCTTCTGGCTGGAATGGTACATCAGAGAATCGACTGGCAAATCGGCTGAAGCCTGGACGCTTCGGCTATATCCATTCATCGCCGTGCTGCTAGCTGTGTTTTCGCCGTTTGTGGCTCTACCGCTTGCAGTCTCTGGAGGGGAGCAGGAGCAGGAAAACGGAGGTAGCATGGTGGATGAGCTTAAGTCCTTGGTAGACGCGGGTCAGCGCGATGGCCTGCTGGAGCAGGAAGAGCGTCGCATGCTTCGCTCCATCTTCGAGCTGGGCAATACCCTGGCGCGCGAAATCATGGTGCCGCGCATCGATATCCTGGCGCTGGACGTGCATACCAACCTACCAGATGCACTGGATGTTCTGCTGAATACAGGCCATACTCGCGTGCCAGTTTACCAAGATACAGTTGACAACATCTTGGGCTTGCTCTACGCCAAGGATTTGCTGCGTGTCTGGCGGGAGGGTGATACCACGGGGTCGCTAAGGAATCTGCTCCGCCCAGCCTATTTTGTGCCAGAGGCGAAGAAGGTGGACGAGCTCCTGGCGGAGATGCAGAGCCGGCGCGTCCACATGGCTATGGTGGTGGATGAATACGGTGGTATTGCTGGCCTGGTCACCATGGAAGATATCGTTGAGGAGATCGTGGGTGAGATTCAGGACGAATACGACCTGGCAGAAGAATTGCCGTATAATGAGCTGAGCGATGGCGAGTACCTTTTTATGGGGCGCGTTGACCTGGAAGATCTCAACGAAGTGCTAGGTACCCATCTAACCAGGGACGAGGCCGATACTCTTGGCGGACTGATATACAGCCGCCTGGGCCGTGTCCCTGTTAGTGGAGAGAGCGTGCAGGTGGATGATCTCCTCCTGACTATAGAGCAGGTGAGCGGGCGACGCATCCGCAAAGTTCGTGTGCAGCGGGAAGCGCCCTCGTCTCCAGACAACGAAGAGCCAATGTCCCATGCTAACGGATGAATTACGAACAAAGTTAATCGAGATGGCGATCGAGGCCCGTAAATGGGCATACGCCCCCTACTCTAACTATAAGGTGGGTGCAGCCTTGCTAACCACATCAGGCCGCATTTATGATGGGGTCAATGTCGAGAACGCTGCCTACCCGGCGACCATCTGCGCGGAGCGAGCAGCGGTCGTGAAAGCCGTATCCGAGGGAGAACGAAATTTTGTTGCGATGGCGGTAATCACCGCCAACGGCGGTTTCCCCTGTGGATACTGTCGCCAAGTTTTGGCTGAGTTTGGGCTAGATACGACGGTGATTATCGCTGATTCCGAGGGGAAAGTATATCGAGAGGCCACCGTGGGGGAGTTGCTGCCAGAGGCGTTCGGGCCTTCTTTTCTTTAGAAACAAGAAACCCCATCCCCCCCTAGATATAGCCCCGGCCTCGCCAATAGGGGTTCTATTAACCTGCTTTCAAACAAGGGTTTAATGACCTGCACCCAGATCAATCCGATAGAGATTTTAGCGCGCGGGCAGCGATCTCGGCGCGCATCTGTGTATGGCGGTCGCGGCTGAGCGGATATAACAGGGCAAATGCAATGCCCGCACACAGGAGCACAGAAGGAACAGGGCCCATTAAAATGCGGATTGCCTGCACTGCCTGGGGGTTTTGGACAGCCGCATTAGATACATAGCCAGACCAATCTAAAACCAGCAAGATAAGCGGCAGCGAAATGGAAGACGATACCTTCCGAAATAGCGTCACAAGGCTGTAGAACATGCCCTCGTGTCGCTGACCAGTTTCTAACTCATCCCACTCAATCGCATCTGGTATCATCGACCAGGGCAGGACGTGCACGGCACCCACCCCTATTCCGGCCAAACCAGCCAGTGTGAAAACAACGGTTAGCCCCCACGATGGGCTGATAACGATTAATGTGATGATCACCGATGAAAGGAATATCATCCCGGCGATATAGGCAATGCGTTTATCCCAGCGCCGCGAGGCTCGCTCCCAAAAGGGCAGGGTTAGCAAGGCGACGATAAACACTGTCCCGGCAACCAGGTCGCTTTCTTTCTCTAGGTTCATGCGGTACTTGAGAAAGAAGAGCAGCATGGCTTGGATGATCTCGATTGCCGTCCAGGTGAAAAGAAAGATACCAGCCGCAAAGACGAAAGGACGGTTTCGGACTGCGGCGTGCAGCGATTCGCGCAATTTGGGCTGTGACTGGTTGATAAATTCGGGGCGTTCGCGAGTGCCTGCAAAGGTCAGCAGCAATGGCAGGGCGCTTGCCAATCCAAAGATCGCCCCTACCATGAATACCTTATCGGCATTCTCGGGTCGCATGGTGCCGATGATCATCAAAGGTACTGTGAAAGCGATCAACCCGCCCAAAATCGAAAAAGCCATGCGATAGCTAGTCAGCGAAGTGCGGTCATCGTAATCCAGGGTCAACTCTGGCGTGAGGGCAAAGTAGGGCATATATACAAAAGTGGCGCTGGCATCATAGAAAAGGTAAGCCAGTGCGTAATAGGCTGCCAGCCAGGTTGGGTTTTGGGTGGGAGGAATCCACCATAGAGAGGCGAAAGCCACGGCAAAGGGCAGGAAGCC
>DATCYX010000560.1:0-4310 GCA_036526235.1 Anaerolineales bacterium
TGCCAGACACTCAAACCGGCTGTCGAGCCACTTTTGTTGGAAAATTTCCCCGACCTGCAAGCTATCCACAGCCGCTGGGAAGAAGAGCAGCAAGCTATGCTCGCTTATCTCTCCGGCCTCAGCTCAGACGAGATCGAAGGCGTTATCCAGCTCACGGACCGGCGCGGCAACCTGCACCAGTTTAAGCTTTGGCGAGTGCTGGTACATGTCATTTTGCATGCCATGCAGCATCACTCCGAAGCTGCCGCCTTGCTAACCCAATATGGGCATTCGCCGGGCGACCTCGATTTTATCTTTTACCGTGGCTAGAAGATCGCTGGTGACCTTTGTGTGAGATAAGATAAAATAAGCAGATAAAACTAGTCTTACCGAGAAAAGATTTGGATACTTCCTCTTCCCCAACCGCAAAATCTGTCTTACCCGCCGCCATCACTCTGGCTGTGATCGGGTGGGGTGGACTGGGGGCAGTGGTGTTCTTCACATTGCCCACCGTCGGCCCTCGCTGGCTGTTCTTCTTCCTGGGTGTCCTCGCACTCACCGGCAGCGCTTTGCCTTTTGTAGCTTATTTAAACCGGCGTTTTCCCAGCACGCCTCCCGTCAATTCTGGAGTGATTTTGCGCCAGTCAGTCTGGGTTGGCATCTATGCAGCCACCTTGGCATGGCTGCAGATTGGGCGCGTGCTCACACCTTCGCTGGCTCTTGTGCTGGCACTTGGCTTTGTGATCATCGAGTGGCTAATCCGCTTGCGCGAGAAAAGCCAGTGGAAGCCAGAGACCCCAGAGTAGTCAGGTAGGCGACCTGAAAGGGTGGCTACACCAAACTCTCTGTAACCCTTCTCAATTATCCCATGTCCGATTTACGCTCCCTGCCTTCGGTCGAGCAACTCCTGCAAACCCCCCAGCTAAAAGATCTGAGCGCTGCCTACGGGCGACCGCTGACTCTGGAGGCGTTGCGTTTTGTCCTGGACGAGGCGCGAGCGCGCTTCCCCGACCTGGGCTCTGTGCCCGACCGAGAGGCGTTGCTTGCCCATACCCAAGAGTTGCTGGAGAAGTGGACCGCCCCAACCCTGCTGCCAGTGATCAATGCCTCTGGCGTGATTCTGCACACAAACCTCGGTCGCGCCCCGCTCAGCGACGCCGCCCTGCGAGCCGCAAATTCAGTATCCAAAAATTATTCCAACCTGGAGTACGACTTGCAGCGTGGTCGCCGCGGATCGCGCCTGGTGCATGCCGAGGCATTGCTGTGCCGGCTGACCAGTGCGGAAGCTGCCCTGGTGGTTAATAACAATGCAGCAGCCGTGCTGTTAGCCCTCACCGCTCTTGCTCGCCGGCGTGCCGTGGTGATTGCTCGATCTCAGCTGGTGGAGATTGGCGGCGGCTTCCGCGTTCCCGACGTAATGAAACAGTCCGGAGCCAGGCTCTTAGAAGTGGGCACGACCAACCGAGTTCATCTCTCCGATTATGAAACAGCCCTTGAAGAGCGCCCTGCCATGTTCCTGCACGCTCACCGCTCAAATTTCCGTATCCTGGGTTTTACCAGTGAGCCCGCCCTGGACGAGATCGCGCGCCTGGCACACCAAGCTAGCGTCCCTCTGGTAGACGACCTGGGTTCTGGCTCGCTGCTGGACACGGCTCGCTACGGGCTGGGACATGAGCCCACGGTTCAGGAATCGCTGCAGGGGGGCGCAGACCTGGTGTGCTTTTCAGGCGATAAATTGCTGGGCGGTCCGCAGGCTGGGATTATCGCCGGGCGCGCTGATCTGGTCTCCAAACTAAAGAAACACCCCTTAGCGCGCGCCGTGCGCGCCGATAAGCTTTGCCTGGCGGCGCTTACCGCCACCTTGCTACACTATGTGAAAGATGAAGCTGAGCGCCAGATTCCCGTCTGGCGCATGATCGCAGCTCGCCCGGAAGAGATCAAGGCGCGCGCCCAAAGCTGGATTGAGCATCTGGGACGCGGCGAGATCATTCCAGGCGAATCTACCGTGGGCGGGGGCAGCCTGCCCGGCGAGACACTGCCTACCTGGCTACTTGCCCTGGATGTGCCCAGCCCCAACCGCTTATTAGGACGCCTGCGCCAGTGCCAGTTACCCATCATCGCACGCACTCAGGATGACCGCGTTGTCCTGGATCCGAGAACCGTGCTCTCAGAGCAAGATAGTGTCTTGCTTGACGAGTTAGGGGTAGAATTGGCTTGAGGTGAATAACTCTAATGAAATCTGACCTTGACTCCCTGATGCTCTCCAACCAGATCGACGCCCTGCTGATCACAGGGCCGGCGATGCACAACCCCCCAATGACGTATTTCACTGGCGGGGTTCATGTTACAGGTGGTGACTTGATCAAAAAGCGCGGGGAAGCGCCTGTGTTGTTTTACCACGACATGGAACGCGACGAAGCTGCACGCACCGGGTTGGCGACAAAAAGCCTAGACGCCTACCGCTTCCCCGATCTGCTAAAAAAGAGCAATGGTAATTGGGTGCAGGCTACCATCCTGCGCTACCAGAAGATGCTCACCGATGCGGGCCTCACGTCTGGGCGGATCGCCCTATACGGCAAAATCGACGCCGGGGAGGCATACGCCATTTTCTCCGGTTTGCAGGGGACTATGCCAGCACTAGAGTTTGTCGGCCAGACCAACGATTCCCTGCTGCTCAAAGCTCGCACCACAAAAGATTCCGATGAAGTGCAGCGCATTCGGCATATGGGACAAATTACTGTTGAGGTGGTAGGGCTCACTGCCGATTTTCTCACCTCCCACAGGGCGAAAAACGGCCTGCTGGTCAAGCCCGATGGGCAGCCGCTCACGATCGGCGAGGTCAAGCGCCGCATAAATATGTGGCTGGTTGAGCGTGGCGCTGAAAATCCATATGGCACCATATTTGCCATCGGATATGACTCCGCGGTGCCCCACAGCAGCGGCACAAACAGCGACATGTTGCGCCTGGGTGAGACCATCATTTTTGATATCTATCCCTGTGAGACGGGAGGCGGCTATTTTTATGATCTCACCCGCACCTGGTGCCTGGGGCATGCAACCGATGAAGCGCAGGCGCTTTACGAAGATGTGCTCGCTGTCTATACGCAAGTTTTGAGCGAGCTCAAGCCTGGCATCCATTATCCGCGCTTTCAGCAGCGTGCCTGTGAGCTTTTTGAAGCCCGCGGCCACCCCACCCAACACAGCGACCCGCAGACTCAGCGAGGCTACGTGCACAGCCTGGGACATGGGGTGGGTATGGACATTCATGAGCGCCCGTTCAGCGGGCGCAGCGCTGCACCAGATGACACCCTCCAGCCTGGGTCGGTGGTCAGCCACGAACCCGGGTTGTATTACCCTGAGCGCAAGCTGGGAGTGCGCCTGGAGGATACCCTGTGGATGCGCACGGATGGATCAGTGGAGATTCTGGCTGAGTATCCACTCGATTTGGTCCTCCCGGTCAAGCCATAAGCAAATTAGTTGGAAAGGTAATCATGAGCCAATCTCCACCACCCCCCGAAGCTTTACCCCTGGCACGTGTTCTGGGCATTGAAACCTCCTGCGATGAAACCGCCGCTGCAGTGGTTGAGAACGGGCGCTTAATCCTCTCCAATCTGGTCGCCTCCCAGGTGGAACTGCACGCCCAGTTTGGTGGTGTCTTTCCCGAGGTGGCCTCCCGCCAGCATATTCGCACCATCTACGCCATCGTAGAAGGTGCGTTGCAGCAAGCCCATCTTGACCTGCGAGACGTAGACGCTATTGCCGTGACGCGCGGGCCTGGGCTGCCTGGCTCCCTTGTGGTGGGCATGAATGTAGCCAAGGGGATGTCCCTAGGCAGCGGTCTTCCGCTTCTCGGGATTAACCACCTGGAGGCACACATTTACTCCGCCTGGTTGTATGCTGCCGATGCGGCGCCCGTGGCTGAACCGCGCTTCCCGCTGGTGGTGCTGATCGTCTCTGGTGGGCACACCGAGCTAATCTTGATGACCGATCATCTGCAGTATCGCCGCCTGGGCGGCACTCTGGACGACGCGGCTGGCGAGGCTTTCGATAAGGTCGCCCGCTTGTTGGGGTTAGGCTACCCTGGCGGCCCGTCCATCCAGAAATCTGCCGAGATTGGCAACCCGCGCGCCTTCGATCTGCCACGTGCCTGGCTGGAAGATACCTGGAACTTCTCCTTCAGCGGGCTGAAGACCGCTGTGCTGCGGGAGGTGCACCGCATTCAAGAACGCGGCCGGCCCGTGCCCGTGCCCGATATGGCTGCCAGTTTTCAGGCTGCTGTGGTAGATGTGCTGGTCGGCAAGACCCTGCGCGCTGCGGAGTCGTTCAAAGCC
>DATCYX010000561.1:0-4036 GCA_036526235.1 Anaerolineales bacterium
GATCTCACAAATGAAGAACGGACACAATTGATCGATCTAACCAAGAAAGGAAGGCCGGGTGCCCGGAAGATCAAGCGGGCCCAGATCTTATTGCTGGCCCATGCGGACAGGACCGATGCGGACATCGCTGCAGCTCTCCAAACCAGCATTCCGACAGTCCAACGAACGCGGCGCAAATGACCCCAATCTTTATGCCACTTCCAAAGTATGTGAAAGCGAATGTTTCTGAAAATATTTTACATCAATAACCGTTTTAGGCGCTGGGGGGGTAACGAAAATGGGGCGTTTAACGCAAAATCTGCTTTTTAGCAGGTTTTGGAGGTGAGAAAGGTCGCCCCAGTGTGTCCTGACCCCAAACGCGAACCCGCAGCAGGAATTGTGGCCCTGTTCAGGTGAAAATAATGATTTCAACAGAACCTGAATTAAGTGTCTTTAAACAGTGCAGGCAATTCTTCTCGGATAAGTGAGAAGAATTTTGGGCGGGTGGAAGTAAGCCAATAATTGTAATTCGACATGCCAACAACGGTCATGTTGGTTTCTGGATAAAATCGAACAGAGGCATAAGCACCATTTGTCGAACCTCCATGGCCATACCACTCAATATTACCGCTTTCGTCACGCCCGATTTGCCATACAAACCCATATCCCGTTGGTTCCCCATCAGAGGTGAATACAGGCTTGGTAAACAATTCAACGGTTTCCGGCTGCAGGAAATCACTGTTGAAAACTGCGTCTGTAAAGAGGGCCAGATCAGCAGCGTTAACGACAAGTCCTCCGGATGGATAGAAATCTGAATTGTCCCGCCAGGGCGTATTTATTCTGATCTTCCCAAATGCCATGCTGTGAAAAGTTGAGCGGCAGGGGACCTTGGCATGGATATCATCAACGGCAAGGGAGGAAAGCGCAATCGGTTGGGCAATTAATTCATTGATCGCTTCATTGTATGGTGCTCCATAGGCACGTTCGATCATGATCCCCATTAAATTGATCCCGAAGCTGGTGTAATTAAAATCAGAGCCCGGCTCAAACAACAAGGGGTCGTTGATAAACACCTCCAGGGCCCCGGTTAAATTCGGGTACCTTTCCCTGTTGTTGGCTTCAGAGAAATTTTGAAAATCGTAGTGCCTGATCCCGGAAGTATGGGTACCCAGGTGTTGAAAAGTGATTCCTCCATTGGGTAGTTCAGGCACCAGGGCGGCTGCCGGTGTGGTTAGTTCCAATTTGTTCATTTCGATCAACCTGGCAGCCGCCACTGCAGTGAACAACTTTGCGACACTGCCGGTGCGCATGCGCGCATTCGGTGTCAGTAGATGATTGCGGTCGGCATCACCTACGGCTTGTGCAAAGACCAATTGACCATCCATGACTATGGCCACAGTAAAGCCGGTCCCGTTGTCCTGGTGCAATGTTTCTTCCATCATTAAAAGAGCCTGTTGGGAGGCGGGATGGGTTGAGATTTCACCTCCATCACATACACTGGTTTGTGGATCACTGGAAACAGGTAAGGGCCAGATTAAGATGGTGATGATCCCCAAAGTGATCAAGATGCCGATCAAGGATAATATTACCTTTTTCATGGGTTAATCCTCCTGTTCATCACCGAACACCTATCTTAGCACTGCTGCAAGGCTCTACTGGTCATTATCGAAAACATCCAAATCGCATCTGTAGTTGACAGCAGGTCTGTGATCAGACCCCAAACCGCCAGGAGCAGGATATTACCGGTAGCCGGAAGTGCTGTGGGGAAGGGAAGCACCGGCTGAACGGTCAGCGCGTGGGTTTGCTGAATGTCGCGCCTTCGCACGCCGTTTTTGAACAATAAGAATGCTAACTGCACCCCATAGGGCAAATAATGTGCCTGCTATGAGAAAGCCCTCTACACTGAAGGCGTCGTTATACATATCTTGTATGCCGCCACCAGCAACGAGGTTGGCAGCGTTGAAAACCGCATGCATAACGATCGGTGCCAGAAGTGAGCCAGACACAAGCCGTACAGCAGCGAACATCATTCCCGCGCCGAATGCCCAGACCGCCTGGCTGGCGGCAATTTGCCAGGGAAACCAGTCAGCAAAGAGACCAAATAAATGCACCGACCCAAACAGAGCCGACGTAGCAAAAGCAGTGGTCCACACGCCGCGTGCCTCAACTGCGCGCCACAATACGCCGCGAAAAAGAACCTCTTCCCCGATCCCTACAAAAAGAGACACGAGAACCCATCCCACCGCCCCAGACATACTGAGACCATAGGCTGCGTTAGGGTTGAGTAAGACGAGCACCGTCAATAAAATGAAGGGCAGGCCTGGCAACACGAACCACCAACTTGACCAGCGCTCAAACCCAAAATATTTTAGACTGCTGGCTTTGTTCATGGCTGCCAAAAGCAGCACAACAAACAGGCCTTTGTTGAGCAGATAGTCCTGTAGAAAACTTGCATCAGGTATTAGCAGGTCCATAAAACGGCCCACAAGTGAATTCCAAATTAAAAACCCAACAAAGATGATCAGACCAAACTGGAGTTTTTGTTGCTTGTTCATGAGTTCCTCCGAAAGTTGTATTTTTTTCCTTCAGTTTATCGATTTCCTCATACATGCACATCGTCGCTTTCACCCTTGCAGCAGGTACAACACGACATTGTCGTGTCGGACAATATCAATTCCCAATAAACACAGTACAATATAAATATGGACGAAATCTACGCCCATGAAAAGAAAAAAATATATCTATCCTCCTATATTTTCATCACCATCGTGCTGGGCGGATTTGGAATATATGGTTTTTATATAAATTGGAAAGCCAACCAGCCTTTTCTTGGCGCATTGAGCGCCATCCTTGTGGCGGCCCATCTTGGGCTTTATTGGCTCAATATCAGGCAATTCCATCACCCGCGTTGGTGGGTCTTTTATTACAGTGCTCAGACCATTCTTATCATCGTTATCGCCACCCTCCCCTATAGCGGAGAGGCAAGCTTATTTGGCATTAGTTTTATTGGTACAGCGACCTTCGCGATCACAGCGGAGGTTTTGGGCTTGTGGGGCAATACCCGCCGCTCCTTCTTGCTGGGGTTGTTTTATCTGGTTATCTTCCTCGGAATATTCTCTGTGAAGCTTGAACCTGAGCGCATGCTCCCTTATTTAATCCAATTTTTCGTCATCGGCGGCTTCATTGTAAGTCTCATGGTGGTTGTAAATCTACAAACTAATGAACGCGAAAAAGCCGAAGATCTGGCTGAAACCCTGGAGAGCGCCAATGCCAAGCTGGCTGCATACGCCGCACGCAACGAAGGGCTGATCTTGCAAGCAGAACGTGAACGCATGGCGCGCGAGTTGCACGACACGCTTGCACAGGGTGTTGCCGGGTTGATCTTGCAGCTTGAAGCACTTAAGGACCACCAGCAGCAAAACCGCTACCCTCAAGCACAGACTGTGCTTGAGCAAGCTATTACTCGTGCTCGCAGAACTCTCGGTGAGTCGCGCGCTGCGATAGAAAACCTGCGCAACGATAAGGTGGATTTCAAAGAGGCTGTCGAGGCTATAGTGGCACAGTTTACAAGCGTGAGCAAAGTTGATTACCAACTGACCCTGAATTTAATCGAGAATCGCCCCATTCCTCAAAATATTCAGCACCACGCGGCACGTGTACTGCACGAAGCGCTGGCCAATATCAACAAGCATGCTGGGGCCACACAGGCACAGATCAATATCGAGCACAAGGAAAGCACACTCTCACTGCACATCACCGACGATGGCATTGGCTTTGACACTAACCGGCCATATGCGCAGGGGCGTTTTGGCTTACAAGGGCTGACAGTGCGCGCCCGTCTGACCCACAGCCAATACTTGCTGACCAGCTCACCAGGAGCAGGCACGACGATTGAGTTCATCTTTCCACTAAAGGGGGAAACCCTATGAGCATCCGAATCCTTATTGCTGACGATCATCTCATCGTCCGCGAGGGACTGCGTATGATTTTTGACACTGTACCTGATATTGAGTTGGTCGGTGAGGCAAGTAATGGGCAGGAAGCGCTTGATGCAGTA
>DATCYX010000562.1:0-8977 GCA_036526235.1 Anaerolineales bacterium
GCACCTATCAAATTTCATTCTGGTATGGCGCGGAGCTCTACCAGCGCCAGGTGGAAGTGCAACCCGGCATGCTGACGTTTGTGCCGTTTGAAGTGAAGTAAAGCATTAGCGCTCCCGTCGCTTCCATACCCAAGCGATCACAGCCAGCGGTAGCAGCGCGGCTGTCCCGCAAACTGGTGACCCTGAGGGCGGCTCAGGTGTAGCAGCGCTTTCCGTAGTCGGTAGTTGCGGCGTGTGGGTGGGGGTTTCGGTCGGCGATCGCTCCAAGGCGGGGGTGGGCATGGGCGTGCCCGTCGCGGTGGGCGGCAGGGGTGTTTGGCTGGGCGTATTCGTAAAGGTGGGCCGCGCGGTGGGTGTGGCGGTCAGCCAGAGCAGCAGGTAAGTATCTCCCTCCTGCCTGACGGCCTCTGGCAGGGCGTACTTCATATCCTCCAGAAGCTCTATGGCTTTTGTGTTCTGCGGGTCCAGCTCGATGGACACGCGGAGCTGCTCCAATGCGCGCAGCATAGCCGAGTGATCCGGTTGTGCGGTGAAGAACTCCTTCCAGTAGTAGGCCTGGTACAGCAGATCGGCATATCCTGCATGCCATAAAGCGTCTTTCGGCAAGCGTTCCAGCGCATTTTCATAGGCTTCCTGGCTCAGCCGATAAAGCTCTTGCCCACCGGCATCCTGGCGCACACCCTTGCGCAGGAAAAGGATCTCTTTATAGGCCTTGCCCAGTCTCCCCCAGGCCTCGCCATCATCCGGATTGCGGGCGACGTTAGCTCTCTCAGATAAAACTGCGTTCCACGCTGCAGGCATGACCAGGGAGACCTGCAGGTTGTCGCCCTTGGAGGGCTCAAAGTCCTCCAAATGCCAGCGCACTTCCTGTCCGCTTAGCAGCCCGCCGGGTGTGGTCTTCGACCAGCCCAGCTCTTCGTCAAAAATCACGTTCAAGCTGTTGGCTTCGTATGGCAGGCGCAAGACCAGGTCGGCGCTGCCGATGGTTCCCTGCCATCCAGCTCCGGTTTCCAAGATGTAATAAAAGGCGATGAAGGGATATTCGCCCACACCAGTGACCAGATAGGCGACCTCCACCTGGATATCGCTTTCCACGGGGAAGGTCACATCGAACTCGGCCCAGGGCTGGGAGTCTGCTCCAATGATGCGGCGGGTCGTGACTGCTTTGCCGCCCACACGCGCTGCAAAATCCCGAATCTCCAGGTTGCCCTGGATGCCGCCCGCAACACCTCCCGGGTAAGAGAGCGGGAACCGCACGGGTAAAATCTCCACCGCACTCCCCAGGTTTCGCATGCTGAAGCTGGCGGTAACCTTGGCCTGGCCCAGGGAGCCCTGCGGAGCTTTGGCTTGCACATCGATCAGCACACGTTCAGACAACATGCGCACCTGTGTGGCCTCGCTCCCGGGGATTGGATTGGCGCCGGCTGGCTGGTCCGGTGGGGCGATATCAGCCAGAACCCGACTGGGAAGAAGAAATAGGATCAGTACAAGTAGAGGCAGCAGTTTTTTCATGTCAGCGCTGCAAGGCGTCAACCGACCTGATCAGGTGGACAGTTCTTTCGCCCAAAAGCTGGATGATGATGCGGTGAAAGGTGTTGGCCTCTTCAGGGTGGATCTCCTCCATTTGCCTCAACATGTCTTTCGAGATGCCGTACACCACACTGGGTTTATCGGCGACAACCGCAGCTGTGCGTTTGACCCCCAAAAAGAATCCCAGTTCTCCGATGGTGCGGCCGCCCCCCATCGTCTCTAATCGCACCGGTTTTTGCCCGGGGGCCTCCAGCCGCGCGGTGACTTGACCAGATTCGATAAAATACATCATATCTGGAGCGTCTCCCTGGCGGATCAGATATTCTCCTGGGGCAATTTCCTTGCGCTCCAGGTACCCTATCAATCTTTCGATTCTGGTCTGCTCACCGGGCAAGATGGCTGCCAGCTGTGCCTGTAGGCTGCTTTCTGCTTCAATATCAACAGGTGCGTCAGCTAGTATCTGGTTTTCACACCATTCGATCCCATGATCGAGATCCGCGAAGAGCTGCAAGGCTTCCATTTGGGCCTGGAAGCCGCCTTTCTCGAACTGCTCGCTGGCCCTGCCGGTCAGCCCGGTTAGCACCAGGGTAAAGCTTTTTTCTTGAGCCAAGTCAAGCAGCTTGTTAAAGCTGAGCAGGGCAGTTGAGTCCAAACCGGTGACCTGTGCGAAATCCAGCACGGCAAAGCGCATTGGCCTTGAATCTGTGCGCCTCGTCAGATCGCGGACCTGTTCGAACAGGCTTATAGCGGTTCCGAAGAAGATGAATCCCTGGAGTTTAAAGATGCATAGTTCATCCCCTCGGGCTGTTAGGATTTCCCACTGGCTGCGACTGCGGGTCACCCGGCTGCGGTAGGTTGTGCCATATAATGTTTGTTTGACCACTTTCACCTGGCTGTAGTTGACGACAAACAGGATGATGGCCATCACCAGCCCGAGTGCGATCCCCTCCAGAAACCCCCTGAATGCGATAACCAGCAAGATGGTCAGGATAATCACGAATTCGCTTTTAGGGAACTTGAACCAGGCTTGGTATACCCAATCGTACAAGAATGAGAGCCCTAAGAAGACAAGGAGTGCGCCCAGGACCATTTTAGGGGCATAGCTAAGATAGCCCGCGCCCAGGAATACCGTTATACCTACTAGCAGCGCAGTAAACAGGCCTACCAGACGTTTGCCACCACTCGCAGTGTGGTTCAGGCTGGATAAGCTGATCGCATGGTAGCCGACGATCCCGCCACCCAGACCAGCAGCCAGATTCCCTATCCCCGCAGTAATAAGCTCGCGATTCAAATTAACATCCTTTTTGATGATCAATTCGAGACCGTTGGCATTTAGTAGCAGGGCGATGACGCTGACGATCAACACCGGCGATAGGTTGATAATTTGGTTGGAGAGAATTGGCCAGTTCACATTGGATAATAGTTCCGATTGCAAAGGGAATCGCCACAAGCCCCCAGATGGAAATGATCCCAACAGCCAGCCTTGTGTGTTAAGCTCTGCAAATGATGTCCTCGTCATCCAGGCTATGGCATAAAAAAAGCCAATTCCAAGTGCGAATATCACAGGCAATACCAGGGGGTTGCCAGAACGATTGACGGCCAAGAGCATCACCAGAGCAAGCAACACCCCAGGGAGCCAGCGGATGAGCAGATCGGGCTGAAATAAGGTAAGGCTCAACGATGAGGCATCTGCCATTAAGCTCACACCACCTATGGCTAGCAACCAGCCTGTGCCAGCCAGGAAGCCGCCCATCACCGAGTAAGGCAGGTAGCGCACTAGCCCGCCGAGCTTAAACAACCCCAAAACCATAAAAAACAAGCCGGTCCCCACGCTGGTTATTACGATCATCATCACAACGGTCGAGAATTTCTCAGTTTGGTTGGCTCCTGCGGGCAGCGCAGCTACCACAGTAGCGGCAATCAAAGCCAATATCACTCCGGGTGCGTCCTGTTCAACGGCAATCGAGCCTGAATACGAGCTGAATAAGGAGACACAAAGGACCAAAAGCATATCTCCGATCAGAATCAAGCCAATACCATAAGGGAGTTGGCTGGACAGCTCTCCCGAGAAAATCAGTGCAGCGAAAGAGATAGCCACGATAATTTCTAGAATATAAACCAGGAGGCTGGTGGTCAGGCTTCTAACCAATTGCCCTGGGCGAAGTTCATCCGCCATCCAGGTAGTTAGACGCGCTTGCAGGGTCAGCTTTGATTCAGGTGATGCCATCTTTCCACCTCTAATCTCGATTGAAAGCGATATGTAACATGTAAAGAGGTCGCTTTACTGTAAGGAACTCTTAATCCAATTAAACGGGCGACCTTTCGAAAGACAGCTTTCCTGCCACAATGGTTAAGGAAACATGCAGTGTCTGGTCTAGTATGACCAGATCGGCGTCATAGCCAGGCCCAATTGCGCCTTTACGATCTAATCCCAGCACCTGCGCTGGTATAAGGGACGCCATGCTAGCTGCCTGCGCCAGTGTGCATCCAGAGAAAGCCATCATGTTGCGCACCGCGGCGTCCATCTCTATTTTGCTTCCAGCCAGTGTGCCGTCGGCTAACTGCACGCGATCCTCACTGACATGGACCTCTCGATCTCCCAGGCGATAGATGCCAGAAGGCATGCCCAAGGCTTCCATGGCATCCGTGACCAGCGTTATGCCATTTACCCCTTTGGCGTGGAATGCCAGATTGACCATGCTCGGGTGCACGTGCACGCCATCCGGAATCAGCCCACACGGCACTGATGAAGTCAGTATTGCTCCGGTTAATCCTGGCTCTCGATGATGAGGGGGGCTCATGGCATTGTACAAGTGCGTGGCCCAATTCGCTCCCGCCTCGAACCCGGCGTTGGCTTGCTCAAGAGTGGCATTGGAATGTCCAAGGCTAACAGTGATCCCGTTGTTGCGCAGGGCGCGAATGGCTTCCAGCGCGCCGGGTAATTCTGGGGCAAGGGTGACGATGCGAACAAGCGCCGGATCGGCCCAGCCTAGGATCTCGTCTAAATCGATGGGGCGCATATATGCTGCATCATGTGCACCGCGCTTGGCTGGGTTAAGATAGGGGCCTTCCAGATGTACGCCCAGCGGCTGAGCGCCTTTGGCGATTTGCATCGCCCCCGCGATCTCGCTCAACCGCACCGGGTAGTCCTTAAATGGTGACGTGATTATGGTGGGAATAAAGCTTGTCACGCCAGTGGACGGCAATCGCTCCGACACAGCTGCCACGCTGGCGCCATTCAGGGTGAAGTCATAACCGAAAGCGCCGTTGAGCTGCAGGTCGATGAAGCCCGGCAGGATGGTCCCTGTGGTCTGTATGTCTGCCTGTGGATCTGCACCGCGAGAAACCTGGGTGATGGTGCCATTGCTAATGTGGATAGTAGCTTCGGAGATGACGCCGTCAGGTAGCAATGCTAGTCCGGTTAGAGTCAGTTCAGAATTTCTCATAGGATTCAATTTATGGAATTTACTTGATTTGGACTCAAATATTATTTATGCTCTATGGAAGCTTAATATTATCACATGGAATTAAGCAATTGAAGCCTTTATTCCCAGTATTTTCGTTTTATGGCGCGTAACCTAGATCATAAACCAGTGTTTTTAACTATGGCGTTGCTACCCATGGTAATGGAAAAAGTATTTCTCTTCAAGGCCGAAGGGTATGATCCTAGATGGATTGAGGCAGGGATCAAGCAAGCAGCTCAAGCCTTGCTAGTTTCTCTGCCAGCGCAAGGGGACGTGTTTTTGCACGTCGATTGCCCTTGGGCTGATTCGCGTTTCGCACCTCATGCGCACACGCACCCAGCTATGATCGAAGGCGTTGCGAAAGCACTTTCAGGCGCATCGCTAAGCTTGGGCGGTTGCAGTTTGCCGTATTTTCCTACACGCTATAGTTTCAAGCAAGCCGGCTATGATGCTCTTGCGCGTAAGCTCGATGCGGAGCTGGTTGCATTTGAGGAGGTGGCGACGCGTCAGGTCGAACTGGGTGGCACCGCTGTTGTGAATAAGCAGGTGGGCTTGCCTTCTGCCTGGGATCAGGCAGCTTTCCGAATCTCCCTGCCCAAGCTGAGGTGCAGCACGCTGGTCTCTTTTGCCGGTGCTCTACGGCATATGCAGAGCTTGCTGTCACAAGCTGCCCAGGTCACGGACAGCCATCGCCTACCGGAGAAGATGGTAGATCTCCTGCCCACGGTGTCCCCTAATCTCATCGTAGTGGATGCTATCCATGCGCTTCATAAGGGTGGTGAACTCTCCGGTGAGCCAGTGGAGCTGGGGTTGATCATCATCGGCACACATCCACTTGCGGTAGATGTGGTCTGCGCTGTGCTCCTGGGCCTCGAGCCACCCCGGGTCGATTTCTTTGGTGAGGCTGCCTCACGCGGTCTTGGTCCTTCCAGCCTAGATGAGATCGAATTGCTGGGTGATCTGACCCTTGATGAAGTGCGTTCACTGTCCCAGAAAGTGCAAATGGTTGACCCTGATCCAGTGCACTATGTATTGCCCAAGCAGGTGAAGATTCTGCGCTCAGAAAAAGCCCGCCAGGCGGGTAGTTCAGGCAACCTGACCGATGTGTTGTCCTTGATAGAGCGCTCCGGTGTAAGCTTGAAATCAGCGACGGAGGCTACCATCGTCATCGGTGCAGTGGCGCAAATACCGCCGCCTACATCAGATACGGCTACACTGATCTTCATAGACGATACCTCGCGCGGCGAGTACACCGGCTACAGCCGCATAGTTCGATTACCGGGGCGAAATATCCCGATTAGCCAGATGTTGAACGATGTCCCTTATGCTCTGAAAGTGATCAACCTGCGCGCTGAATTAGGTGCAGGCTATCTGACGGCAAAATTGGGCTCCAATCTCACACGTATCGTGCGACGAATGTTGGGTGGGAAAGTCTGATAATCAACTCGCACAATGAGGAGGTGAATCGCGAACAAAAAATTCGACAGGCTCGACTCTGGCTGACCAGTTTTCGTCAGAGCCTCTCATCATAATTCTATCCAGATTATCATTTAGTTAGGAGGATTCAATGTTTGCTACACTACAACGTATTGGACGTTCGCTCATGCTCCCGATCGCCGTTCTGCCTGCGGCGGGTATCCTGCTCCGCTTTGGACAGGCTGACCTGCTTAACATACCCTGGCTAGCAGATGCGGGTGGCGCGATCTTTGGGAACCTGGCACTTCTATTTGCCATTGGCGTGGCTGTAGGCTTCACTGCTGATGTCGGCACAGCTGGTATAGCCGGCGCTGTGGGTTACTGGGTGTTTACCAAAGTCCTGGTTGATATATCGAATAGTATCTACCAGGCTGAGGTGAACATGGGAGTTCTGGCTGGCATTCTAATGGGATTGACCGCTGCTTGGTTATATGAGCGTTACCATACCATCCAGCTGCCCGAATGGCTGGCTTTCTTTGGTGGCAAGCGCTTTGTCCCAATAGTGACAGCCTTTGTGGCATTGGTATTGGGGATCGTATTTGGCTTCATCTGGCACTGGCCTGAGCAATGGCTGGCGGCGGTAGGGAATTGGGCTACTGGCGCAGGCCCCATGGGCGCAGCGGTGCATGCCTTCTTGAACCGCTTGTTGATCCCACTCGGACTGCACCATGTGATCAATTCCATCGTCTGGTTCCAGTTTGGCGATCTGAACAACTTCTTTGATACCGCTGGCCAAACCGGTGGCCTGTTCATGACGGGCTTCTTCCCCATCATGATGTTCGGACTGCCGGCAGCAGCCCTGGCGATGTATGTCACTGCCAAAGATGCAAATAGACGAGCTATTGGGGGTGTGCTCTTCAGCGCCGCTTTGACCTCGCTGATAACGGGCATCACCGAGCCGGTTGAATTTGCTTTCATGTTCGTCGCTCCGGTGTTGTACGTCGTGCACGCCCTGCTTACCGGCGTCTCGGCATTTGTGACCATTGCACTTGGCCTGCGAGACGGCTTTACTTTTTCGGCTGGCTTGATCGACTACATCCTCAACTTTGGCATCGCTACCAACCCCATTATGCTGCTGGTAGTTGGCGTGATCTTTGGCGTGATCTATTACTTCGTCTTCGTGACGTTGATCAAAGCCTTGAACATCCCCACGCCAGGTCGCGAGCCTGAAGTCGTCGAGGAGTAATTCTGCAAGAAGTTTGTACCCTTTGAAATGGGCTGTCCTAAATGTGCGGTTTGATAAACCGCCGCCTGTTGCAGCCGGAGTGATTATCCGGCCTACAGCTAGAGTTTATGATGGATCTTTTTTCTTTTTGGACAGCCCAATTTCCCCTTTGTTGGCAATTGAGGAGGTTATTTAGATTATGGAAGAAAAGGCCCGGCAGTTTATTGAAGCCCTGGGAGGCAAAGAGAACATTGTCGAGATTGAAGGTTGCATCACCCGCTTGCGCGGTACGTTGAGAGACCCTTCAAAAGTGGACATGAAGAAACTGCAATCGCTGGGTGTGATTGGTCGGCCGATCCTGATGGGCAAAGGTATTCAGGTGGTGGTCGGAACACACGCTGAGTTAATCGGCACAGCCATGAACAAAATCATGCGGGCTTCATGAGGATCGTTCCGGTCTATTCCCCTTTCACCGGCAGGGTAATACCTCTAGAGGATGTTCCAGACCCGGTATTCTCGGCTAAAATGCTTGGTGATGGATTGGCGGTCCTGCCTGAGACAGATCAGGTGGTGGCGCCGATCAGTGGAAAGCTGACTGTGCTGCATAGCGCCGGGCACGCATTTGCTGTCCAGGCGCATGAAGCCCCGGTAACTGTTTTAGTCCATATCGGGCTGGACACCGTGAAGTTGAAGGGCGTCGGGTTCAAGATCTTGACCAGTCTTGGCGATCAGGTCACGCTTGGACAGCCAGTGGTTCAGGTTGATCGAGAGGCGATCGAACATGCTGGATATTCTCTTCTTTCACCAGTAATATTGCCAGATTTACCCGAGGGGATAAAGGTCGAGCTTACGGATACTGCAAAAGTGGTCCAGGGGGTGGATGTGCTGCTCAATGTAGTTGTTCCATAAGGATCCAAATCGTGATGACGTCAGTTAAACGCTTATTAGACGCCAATGCGTCAGATTTTGCCGCAATGACTGCGCCTCAGCTTATTGAGAGCATTCGACAGACAGAGGGGCGCACCGTGGCTGCTGAGGTGATTGCCACCGCCCCGCCGTTGCTGGATAAAGTCTCCAACGTCGAGCTGGCAGCGGGTATGGGGGCCGACTTGATCTTGCTAAACTTGTACGATGTAACCGCACCGCAGGTTTTCGGTATTCCCATGAAGGATGCCCCTGGAGGAATCAAAATTTTTGGTCGCATTCCCTCGGGCCAGGGCGCTACAATAGGTGTGGTCAAATCTTTTGTTGGACGCCCAATAGGCTTGAACCTGGAACCCATCGAGAACCCAGAGGCTGTAAAGGGCTCCGGGCGGTTAGCTAACGCGGACAACGCCCGTAT
>DATCYX010000563.1:0-8104 GCA_036526235.1 Anaerolineales bacterium
GATCGGCGGCTGCCGGGTGGTGTGCAAAAAGGGCGGCCTGGCGCGGGTGGATATCTTCAGCACGGATCCGTTGCAGGGTGAGCTAGTGTGGCTCATCCCGCCTGGGGTGATGATTCGCTAGATTTCCCCTCGATAATCAAGGCATTGATGATCATTGGGGTCTGCGGGCATTTGTGCACCCGCAGATCCTATTCATCTCTTGCCAACGGGATGGGTGAACCTGACAAAACATGGTCAGGAGGGGGTCTGAGGTGACCGCTCTAGCAAGGCTCGGTCAGCGCCGCGGTTAATTTCCCAGGGGTAAATAATGTGTGCATCGGTGATCGCGGCGTAGTAATCTGGTCGGGCTTTGCCGAACAGGTTGCGGTATGGGTTGAAGTGCAGTACACAAGTAGATGGAAATCCGCCGGCAGCTTCCACCCGGTTCCTGACCGTGGTGATGGTGCGCCCGGAACCCCACACATCATCCACCACCAAGGTGCGTCGCCCGACGATCTGCTGCTCTTCGGGAAATTGGATAAACTGGGGCCATGCGAAAAGGCGGGCTTTCTCCATCTCTATTTGGGCAGGGAAGTCTACTGCTGCGGTCAAAAGGTGGGTGATGCCCATCGCTTCGGCTAACAGACCGCCAGGGATGATGCCGCCACGGGTGATCATGACCATGGCTTCATATTCCCCCAAAAATTGTGGCAGCAGGTGGTCGATCAAGCGATCAACATCGTTCCAGGTGAGGACTTCATGGCGCGTGGGTTGCATAGGGAACTCCATCTTGTGCAAAGATAACTTCAGGAATTATGCAGATCGGTGTTATTTTTTACTGCTGCCTAAGTCCTGAGCCTGGTCCCACCACTTGGGAAAGCGGGACTGAGGGGAAATATCACCTATTATAGCAAAGAAGGGGGATCTATTTCTACCCGCCACTCACCCAGATTTCGGGTTCGCAGCAGGGAGACCGGGTCGGGACCGCGCAGGATGATCTGCCAACGATACAGCCCCGCCAGTCGTGAGAAGAAGCAGGGCGTCGGGCCAGCCAGCTCGGTTGCCTGGCGGCCCTCGTCCTGGATCCACTTACGTAACTGGTCAGCCAGTTTATGGGCGGCGGTTTCTGCTTCGTGTGCCCTGAGATGACGGTACTCCAAGCGAACCAGGCGATTGAACGGCGGATAGCGCAGCTGGCGGCGGTATTCAAGCTCCTGGCGATAGAAACTGCGAAAGTCATGGCCCGCGGCAGCCTGGATGGCGTAATGCTCTGGCTGGAAGGTTTGCAAAAGCACCTCCCCGCCCAGCGGGCTACGCCCAGCGCGCCCAGCCACCTGGGTGAGCACCTGGAATGTACGCTCAGCGGCGCGGTAATCGGGCAAGTTTAAACCCACATCGGCCAGGACCACACCCACCAGGGTTACAAAGGGTAAGTCCAGCCCTTTGGCCAGCATCTGCGTGCCGATTAAGATATCGGCGCGGCCAGCGACGAAGTGCCCCAGGATGATCTCATGAGCGCCTTTTTTGCGTGTGGTCTCATAATCCCAGCGCAGTGTGCGCGCTTGTGGGAAGAGGCCCTGCAAATCAGCCTCCACCCGCTCGGTACCCATGCCGTACTGGCGTATGCGTCGGCTCTTGCAGGACGGGCAGGTTTCTGGCAGCTTGCGCTGGTAGCCGCAGTAGTGACAGGTGAGCGCCTCCTGCGGGCTGTGATAGGTCAATGATGTATCGCAGTGCGGGCATTTGAGCACATAACCGCAGTCGCGGCAAAACACATGAGTAGCCGTGCCACGCCGGTTCAAGAAGAGGATGGCTTGCTGTTTGTGATCCAGGGTGCGCGCTAAAGCTTCCTGCAGTGGCTGGCTGAAGATCGAGCGGTTGCCGCGTTGCAGCTCCTGGCGCATGTCTACCACCTGAACCGGGGGTAAATCGGCGGTTTCGGCGAGGTTTTCCAGCGGGCGATAGCGCGTCGCCTGACCCAATCGATCAGCCTGTTGACGCACTGCCTCTTGATGGGCCAGGATGCGCGCCGGCAGGCGCAGGTAACGCCATACCCCCTGGGCTGCCTGGTAGGCGCTGGTGATATCTGGCGTGGCTGAGCCCATCAGGCAAATCGCGCCTGCCAGCCGGGCGTAAGCCACAGCCGCCTCGCGACCATTATAGAAAGGCGGGTCGTCTTGGTAGTAAGAATCGTCGTGGCACTCGTCCACCACGATCATACCCAGCTCTGGCAAAGGTGTGAACAGGGCGCTGCGCGGCCCAACCACCACGCTCAGATCGCCGGCGCGCGCCCTTCGCCAGGTGTCGTAGCGCTCACCTGCAGACAGGCGCGAGTGCACCAGACCCACCTGTCCTGGAAAGCGCGCCACGAAGCGCCGGATGGTTTGAGGGGTGAGGGCAATCTCGGGCACCAGAACGATAGCCTGTTTGCCCATGCGCAGCGTTGTTTCGACTGCCTTTAAGTAGATCTCTGTCTTACCGGAACCGGTGACGCCGTGCAATAAGAAGGGAGGGGCGGATTGGCCAGTGGCTGTTTCTCGTAAAGCCTGCTCGATCTCGTCCCAACAGCGTTGCTGATCCGTAGTCAACTTTGGGGGCTGGGCTGGTTGGAATTCTATGTTCTCCAGAGGATCGCGCCAGGCTTCGCTTTCCCCCAGGATGACCAGGTTCAGTTCAGCCAGTTTGTGCAAGTCTGCTAGGTTACCTCCGCTTTCAGCGTAAATCCAGCTCACCTCTACTGGACCTGGCTCGCGCATCAAGAAGCGCAGCATGGCTTGCCGGCGCTGCAGTGCGTTCGAACTCGCACGCCCCAGCTCTGGCAGGCGCGCCTCAGCAACTTGTGGCGGGCAGGCAAGCTGGGCAGTGCGCACAGTCTTGGGGCGCACAGATGGAGAGAGCAAGATCGATTCGGCGGAGATCAGGCCGCGCCGTACCAGGGAGCGGGCAACAGGTCGCCAGTCGATACGGGGAAGAGCCGAGTCAATCTGGCGGCCGCGCAAGGGACCGCGCTTTCCCAACAAGGCCAGCAGGCGCTCTTGCAGAGCGCTCAGGCTCTGCCCTGGCCTCACAGAGCGTTGGGGATTGAGGGTGTACAGGGTGTCCACCTGCTGTCCCAGTCCAGGCGGGAGCATAAGCTGGATATAGGCTCCCAGCGAGGAAAGCGTCGCTTCTGCCAGGCGCTGTGCCAATATGAGCTGGGCGCGAGTAAGCACGGCCTGCGGGTCCAATGTAGTTAATACCGCGCGTGTTTGTGGGATGGCTGGCTTGTCTACAAAGCCCAGCACCACTCCCTGAACGCGCTGGCGACCGAAGGGGACTTCGACCAGATGGCCGACATCCACGCGCCCTTCCAGGGCCTCAGGTAGATGGTAATGAAATACATCCGCTACTTTGGGTACATTGACGGCGATTTCTACGTAGGCAGGCATAACCCGAATTCTTATGTCCCTATCCCCAAGCAACCATGCTTAAGCTGAGTTCTAGCGATTTCTCTCATCCCCATCATCCAGGGGAGATGGCTGGGGTGGGGGATTGGTTTGCATCAGGGATAGACGGGCGATTCTTAACCCGTCCATGCTCTCCACTTTCAGGCGTACACCGTCTCCTTCTACCGCATCGCCTACTCGGGGGATGCGCCCAAGCTTGCCCAGGACATAGCCCGCGATCGTGTCATAGTTGGGGTCTTGCAAAACCAAGTTTAGATGATGGTTGACTTCTTCGATCAGTGCCAGTCCGTCAATCAAGGCAGAGCCATCGGCAAGGGTTTGAATCTCTGGGTTGATGCGGTCAAAGGGATCGCTGACCTCGCCGACGATCTCCTCCAACAAATCTTCCAGCGTGACCAAGCCAGCGGTCCCCCCGTACTCGTCCAATACGATGGCGATGTGCTGCCGGTTCTCTCGAAACTGACCGAGCAAAGCGCTGACTGAGATCGTCTCGGGCACAAAGACCGGCTCGCGCATCAACGTTCTGGCGGTGCATACATCGCAGTCTGGCGACTGCATAGCCCGCAGCAGATCCTTGACATGCACGATCCCCAGCACCTGATCCAGGTTATCTTCGTACACGGGTAATTTTGTATAGGTCGACTTGGTTGCCAGGGTAATGATCTCTTCCAGGGGCGTGTCAGCCTCCACGCCGATCACCTCCGTGCGGGGGATCATCACCTGGCGCACCACCAGCTCGCCCAGGCTGAAGATGGCATGCAGCATTTCGCTCTCTTCTGCCTGGACAATGCCCCCTTCAGCGCTCTGATTGACCAACATCTTGAGCTCTTCAACCGAGTGTACCAGCTCATGCCCGGAGGCCGGGTTGATCCCAACCAGCTTTAAGAGGATATTGCCGCTGCCGTTCAAAAGCCAGATGGCTGGCTTAAAAACCCATTCAGAAATGACAGTTGGTCTGGCGATGACCAGGGCAGTGCTCTCTGGACTTTGCAGGGCGATGGATTTAGGCGCTAGTTCGCCGACTACAACGTGGAGAAATGTGATGATCGCAAACGCTATCCCGGCTGAAAGGCTGTGGGAGATTCCGGATTGGATGGTGGCTGGGAAGAGCTCCACAAGGGGTTTCAACAAATCAGCTAAAGCTGGCTCCCCGATCCAGCCCAGCCCGAGGCTGGCTAGGGTGATACCAAGCTGGGTAGCGGCGATCACTCTGTCCGGATTCTCAATGGCTTTCTGAACCCAGTTTGCCGCTGGGACACCCTGGGATACCAGCTCGGCGACGCGCGTGCGGCGCACACTGACCAGAGAAAACTCGGCTGCAACAAAGAAACCGTTTGCCAGCACCAATAATACAACTGCCAAAAGTTTAAGCGCATCAATTAAATAAGGGTTTTCCATATCATGCAATCTCTTTTCTTGTGACCACCGCAGAAGCGTACCCCACTACCTGGCTGTAATCCCCGGTCACATCTCCGGAGGTGGCGTAGTGCAAGATTTGCACGTGGTTCCCCCCCAACTCTTTCGCTGCCCAGAGCACCGCAGCCAGCGCACCTCGCCCGCAAGCAAAGCCCTTGCCCTCCTCCTCCGCTTGTAGTATACCCTGCGGATCGAAAGCTGCTAGCCGGCGCAGTATCTCCTGGTCTAGAACCTCGGCAACCGTTTGCGAAAAGAAATGGGATAGGTCCGTGCTAGCTACCAGCAACGCTTGCTGCTCAGCAAGCACACTAGCCAGCGCCCGCCCCAATTCCTGTGCTACCTGAGGGCTGGGGTCGCGCACCATCAATGGCAGCAGGCGGAAACCTTTCGTTAGAGCCCGCTGTAAGAAGGGCAGTTCGATCTCCAGCGAGTGCTCTGGGTCGTGGCGAACGGATGAAATGTTGACTCCCGATGGGCTTAGTTCCTTTTCCAGGGTATGCAGCGCCTCGCGATCGACAGGGATGGAACCGAGGGGTGTTTCATAGGCTTGATGGGCGGTGGTTAGAATAGGTGAGGCTTCCGGGTAGTGCATGGGCGAAACCACCGCCACCAGATCTGGATTCAAGCTGCGTAATGCAGCAAACGCGTAGCCGGCTACAGGGCCAGAATAGCGATGACCGGCGTGCGGGGTTACCACAGCGATCACCTGACCCTCGATAGCGGGCAATTGAGCCTGGTCGATATACGCGTCCACGCTGGCGGCTAGCCGCCGTGGATCCGCTGGATACCATTGACCGGCAATAGGAGAGGGGCGTACATCGAGCGTAGCGGCCATCTCAACCTCCAGGAGATAAGAGGCAGGGGATGCGGGATTCGGATTGGTTTGAATTGTGAAAGTGCCTGCGTGAATTGCGCTGCCCTACCAATCTAATTTTGGCTACTGAATTGATTTTAGCACAACGTTGTGTTTTAATAGTGTCTATTCGAGGTGTTATTATGTTGCTCAATATTCAGATCACGTACTGCGCAGTATGACACTACGCTGACCGGGTCGTCGGCCTGGTAGCCGAACTTGTCAAAGAGTTTGAACCTGAGATCGAATCGCTTACCCTGTACCCGTCTGATGGGGGGCGTTTTGAGGTCACTGTGAACAACGAGTTGATTTATTCTAAGATGCAAACCAGGCGCCACGCCGAACCCGGTGAAGTAGTGGGGTTGGTGCGCAATCTGCTTCGGGAGAATTTATGACTGAGACCAAGGCGAAGAAAGGTCGGGTGTTTTCTGGGGCTCGCCCAACAGGCCGCCAGCACTTAGGAAATTACCTGGGAGCCATCCAAAACTATGTGGCGTTGCAGGACGAGTATGAATGCGTGTATTGTATTGTTGACCTGCACGCTCTCACCACGCTTGATACCACGGAGAACTTGCGCCAGAATACCTACGAGATGGCCCTCGACTGGCTGGCAGCGGGTATTCGCCCGGATGAGACCATTGTATTTGTCCAATCGCAAGTGCCCGAGGTGACTGAGCTGCACACGATTCTTTCCATGGTTACGCCATTGGGCAAGCTGACTGATCTGCCGACGTTCAAAGAGAAGGTGCGCATGCAGCCCCATAATATCAACTATGGTCTGGTCGGTTACCCCGTGTTGCAAACTGCTGATATCACCCTGTACAAAGCGCATCTGGTGCCGGTGGGGGTTGACCAGGCGCCGCACCTCGAGTTCGCCCGCGAGGTGGTGCGATCGTTTAACTTCCGCTACAAAACGGATGTGCTCATCGAACCGCAGATGAAAGCCACAGAGACACCCAAGGTGCTGGGCATCGATGGGCAGCAAAAAATGAGCAAGAGCCTGGATAACCAGATTGAGATGGCTGCCACACCGGATGAAACCCGGGCGCGGGTGATGCAGATGGTCACCGACCCGGCCCGCATCCGCCGTACTGACCCGGGCAATCCGGATGTGTGCAACGTGTTCTCGTTGCATAAGGTGTTTTCATCTGCCGATGAAGTCGCCATGATTAATGTGGAGTGCCGGCGGGCGGGCATCGGCTGTGTGGATTGTAAGGGGATTTTCGCCCGCAATTTGAACGCCCATTTTTCGCCTTTCCGCGAACGCCGCGCCGAGCTCGGCAAAGACACCAATCTGGTTTGGGACGTGCTACACCAGGGGAAGGAACGGGCGCAAGAGATCGCCCGCCAGACGATGGCGGAAGTTCGCCAAGCGGTGGGATTGCCTTGATAGGGGATTTGAGATAAGGGGATAAGGGAAGACCTTATTCCCTGACACACCCATGCGGATTGTGTTGCAACGCGTTACTATGGGTCGCGTATCAGTCAATGATCGCACCGTCGCCCAGATTGGCTCCGGTCTGGTGCTCCTGGTGGGCATTGGTCCGAACGATGGGGAAGAGCAGGCGCGCTATCTGGCAGAGAAGATTGCTAACTTGCGTATTTTCGAAGATGATCAGGGAAAAATGAATCTCTCGGTACTGGAGACAGGCGGCGAGGCGCTGGTGGTTTCGCAGTTTACGCTGTACGCCGACACGCGCAAAGGTCGCCGCCCGTCTTTTACGGATGCTGCCATGCCGGAGGTCGCCAGCCCGCTGGTGGAGCGCTTCGCTGCGCTGCTGAGCCAGCAGGGCATCCCCACTCAAACTGGTGAGTTTGCCGCCCATATGCAGGTGGAGATCCATAATGATGGGCCAGTCACCATCATCTTGGAACGGTAAAGATGGGGATAGCGCCCCCAATGAGTCGGTTGGATAACAATGCATCCAGCCTTGCTTTCCTGCATCCTTGGAGAAGGGTGTGGGTTATTTCCAGCCTCGCCACAGCACTGAATCGAGCTGAACAGCCAGTGCACCCGCCGAAAGCATAGCCTCGGCATCTGCGTGGCGGTAAACACCGCCGCCTCCGATCACGGGGATGCCGGACCTGGCAAGCGCTTGAACAACTAGCAATGCCTGGGGGTAAATCGCCGGACCGTACAAGCGGCCGCGCAGCAGCCCGCCATCAGGGGCGGGGATGGCGCCGCGTGGCGGGCTTAGGCTGACTGCTGCAGTGCCTGCTTGAGAAACTAGCTCTGCTAGTTCCTGTGCGCGCTCCAACGGCAGCCGGGCGATCACCGGCAGCTCCCCAATTCCGGCTTGGATCAAACGAATTGCTAGCTCCTTACTGGTATCAGGCGGCAGGCCGATCTCCACAGCACTTACTCCATCCACATTTTCCAACCGGCTAACCATCGAGGAAATTTCGTCTT
>DATCYX010000564.1:0-9724 GCA_036526235.1 Anaerolineales bacterium
GTGCGGCGAAACAGCTCATCAAATGTCAGCACCAGCCGCTCGGTCTTGGACTCCATCGTCATGCTACGCAGCGGCGCAAGATAGCCGCCCTGATCTAACTGAGCCAAATAGCGCAACGCGGGGTAGCGCGCTTGCAGGACCTCCTGGACAGGCAGCGTTTTAAACATGTTCTCCTGCAAATCAATCAGGTCAACATACCTCTGGGAATAGCCGCGGATATCCTTGGTGTTGTCTTGTGGGTGTAGAAGCGGGTGGCTGAGGGCAACCAGCCGGGGGAAGTCGTTGCCCACCCGGTCCACAGCCCGCGTACCCAAGCCCCACACTAACCGCGAGAAACCAGCCTCGCGGCGGATCTGCGGCGACCAGCGATACAGGTTGCGGCTAAATGCCACGCCAGACGCTTGCGGCAGGAAATAACGCCCGAAACGTTCCCCCACCACCATCTGGATCAGGATCGCCATGCGCTCGTCGTAATCCTGCAACCCCTTAGCGCGGCGATAGAGCAGGGCATCGGGCAAGAATATGCTGGCATAAATCCGCTTGATGGCGTGCGTAAGACTCTCTAGATTCTCCTCTGGTGACCCCTGGTTGGGACAGAAATGGCTCTCATACTTACCGGCGAAAGACGTTCCAAAGCTATCTTCCAGCAGGCTGGATGATCGCACAATGATTGGCTGTCCCCCAACCTGCTCCAACAAACCCCGTAAACTGTCCAGGATATCCTCGGGGAACTCCCCGGCCAGGAACTCTTCTTGGAGCTCGGGAAACTCGGCCCGGATCTGCTCCTCAGTCTTATACTTCTGGTCCCCCCAATGCATTAGCGAATTGAGGGACATAAAGCCATAGGTCAGGTCAGCGCCGATAAAATACGACTCGGGATAACGCAGGCTGGCGCGGATATCATCGTCTCCGGCCTCGTTCAAGATACGGGCAGCCAGCAGCATACCGGCGGATTTCCCCCCGATCTTCCCCTGACCAATTTTCCGCTCGCGGATTTTCTTTAGGTCGGCGATGGTGAACCACTCTTTGGCGATGTTGACATACGCCAGGTGATCGCTGATCATGGTGCGGATAAGCACAACCTTGATCTCTCGCAGGCGGGCTTCCATGCGAGCGCGATCATCCGCAGGTAGCTTCTCGATGGCATCAGCCTGCTCGAAAAGCATGCTCTGGGGTGCCAGTTCTGGGTTGAAAGCTACTGTCACCTCATTCTCCGGGGTGCCGCGTTCGGTCAGCACCTGGCGCACGATGCGCTCGAACAGCTCATACGGTAGGTTGTATGCAAAGTAGAAATCTGTCAGGTGGTCGCGTACCCGCACCAAGCGCAGTTCCCAGATGTCAGCGGGTTCCTCCGAAAATGGATTGTTCACCCCTTCCATCGACTGGGAGCGGATCGCCTTTTCACGCACTTCAGCCTCGAAGGCTTGCAGGCTGATCACGCCGCGCTCAAACAATTCGCGCCGCATGCGGGCGCGAATCTTGCCGCTCAAGATGGGAAATTGAGCCAGAGAAAGATAAATATTCAGCGTGCGGTCTGCAGACGGCGGGGGCAGGGTCATACAGGTTGCAGAATCAATGGTTGAAGGCTGAAGGTTTGCTCTCGTGGATAGCCTACAACCTTCAACCCGCAACCGTCCAGGGTTAGCTCCCTAAATGCATTGGCATGATCACGTGGAGGAAATTATCTTCTCCTACCGGACGGATGACGCCGGGACTGTTCCCAGATGTGGTCTCTAAGGCTACATTGGGTGTCTTGATCACATCCAGCACCTCACGCAGGAAGCGCACATTAAATGCGATCAACTGCGGGTCTCCCTCAATCGTTGCATCGACCACTGTCTGGTTGAAACCAGTCTCATCCGACTGTCCCGATATCTCCACCTGCCCGGGTTCCTGTTCGCCACCATTGAGAATGTTGATGCGAGCGATATGCGACCCCTCGCGAGCGAAGATCTCAGCTTGCTTGCAAGCCTTAAGGAACTGGGAAGTGGAGAGCACGGCGCGGGTGTTGTAACTGGCTGGGACCAACTGCTGAAGGTCTGGGAATGAGCCCTCAATCAGCTGAGAGGCCAGCTCCGCATTCTCCATGCCGAAGATCACCTGCCCGCGGTTCTCTGGCATGACCATGGTTATCACCTGATCGCCATCTGCCGAGATGCGCGCCAGTTCGGTCAATGCCCGCGCTGGGATGACGGCGCGCATAGCGCCCGGCACTGGCGATGAAAGCTCAGCATGGCGGATAGAAAGACGAAACCCATCCGCTGCCGAAAGCGTGATTTGATTGTCTTCCACGTCCACCAGCACGCCGGTGAGGATCGGCCGCGCTTCGTCGGTCGAGGCAGCAAAGGCAACTTGCTGGATCATCTCCTTCAAGTCAGCCACATTGATCTGGATGCCATGCGCCAGGTCGGGTGTGGGCATAGGCGGAAACTCTTGCGAATCGATGCACTTCAGATCGGTATTCGAGGCGCCACAATGCACATTCAAAGTTTGCGTGCGCACATTGAGGTCCATATCCACCTGTTTATCCGAGAGCGTGCTGACCAGCTCGGTGAAGGTGCGCGCCGGCACAGTGGTGGAGCCCTCTTCGGTGATCTTGGCACCGATCCAACAGGTAATGCCCAACTCTAGATTGGTAGCCGACAGGCGCAGGCGACCCTCGTCCGTTGCCACCAGCACATTCGACAACACCGGCAGGGTGCTGCGAGCAGAGACGGCGCGCGAGACGATACTCAGTCCATGAGCTAAATTTTCCTGAAGAACAGATACTTTCATAAGAACGACTCTCCAATTAAGGTTAGTATGAGTATACAACGCCTAAGATATTTTGTGAAGAAATTTTAGAAATTGGGTCAAGGCAATCGCATTGGTTTTGCCTTCACACCGAAAAAATGGACGCCGAATAACCGTATAGAGGCTGTGGGCAACGATGAAAAAATGGTATGATTCGTCCACACCATGCCTCATTACGACTGGACTGACGACGGATATTTCCACACCGAGCAGCGCGACTTGACCCAGATTCGCCGCGTGCTGATCATCACCATGCTGCTCAACTTCCTGGCGATGGCGATCAAGATCGTCACCGGCCTCCTGACCGGCGCGCTGAGTGTGCTCGCCGACGGGCTAGACAGCCTGTTCGACGGCCTTTCCAATGTGGTCGGCCTGGCTGGGCTGTACGCCGCGGCGAAGCCTCCCGATGCTGACCATCCTTACGGGCATCGCAAATTTGAGACGCTTGCCGCATTAAGTATCTCCTTCCTGCTCTTCCTCACCTGCTGGCAATTGCTGCAAACCGCCTGGCAACGCCTGGGACAGGATCACCTCCCAGACATCAACCTGTGGACCGCGGTTGTCATGGTAGTATCCATGCTGATCCAGGCTATCACCAGCCTGTACGAGCTGCGCAAGGGACGAAAGCTTCAGAGCGAGATACTGGTAGCCGATGCCCTGCACACGCGTGCCAGCATCCTGGTCTCCCTGTCTGTGCTGATTGGCTTGGGATTCGTCCGCCTGGGCTACCCGCAAGCCGATGCGCTATTAGCGGCCTTCGTAGCCCTGATGATCGCCAAGATCGGCGTGGACATCCTGCGTGAGACCCTGCCGGTGCTGGTAGATGAGGCCGCCATTGACCCGGCCCAGATTGCCGAGGTGGTGAGCTCCGTCAGCGGGGTGGAATCCTTCCACCGCGTGCGCAGCCGTGGCGCCGATGGTAGCGCTCTGGTAGACTTGCACGTGCGTGTCTCTCCCAATGTAGCCCTCCAGGAGGCCGATGCCATCGCCAAAGAAGTCCGCCGCCGCCTGCTGGAACTGGATAAAGTCACCGATGTAACTGTCCACGTTGAAGCGCAACGCTATTCCCAAACCGACGGCGCCGACCTGTTCGCCACCCTCAAGCACACCGCCAGCGAGCTGGGGCTGGTCATCCACGAGTCCTGGGCGCACCGCCTGGATGGCAAGCTGGTTGTGGAGGTACATGTTGGAGTGGACCCGGCTCTGACCTTGGGTGAAGCTCACGATTTGGTCGATCGCCTGGAGGTTGAGCTACGCCGGCGCTCCCCCGAGATCGAAGTGGTGCACACTCATATCGAGATGGCCGATTTGCAGGTGGGTGAAGGCCAGCGCGCCCCGCTGGAGCTGGAGCAGCGTGTGCGGCAGCAGGTAGAGCAGAGCGTCGCTGAGATCGCCGGGCTGAGCCGCCCGCACAACATCATCCTGCGCCGCAACCGTCCGGACAGCGAGTATTACCACATCGCTCTGGAATGCCATATCGCTCCCGACACACCCGTAGGAGATGCCCACCAGTTGTCGCACTTGCTGGAAGGTGAAATTAAGCGCCGCCTGCCAGAGGTGGTGGAAGTGTTTGTGCATTTGGAGCCAGGGTAAATTTCACCATGTCTGCCAACACAAAAAACTATACCAATGCCGACCTGGCTGGAATCTTTCAGACCATCGCCGACATGCTGGAGATCAAAGGCGAGGTGATCTACAAGATTCTGGCCTACCGCAAAGCTGCCGAGAGCCTCACCAACCTGGGTCGGGACGTGAGCGATGTGTGGCGCGAGGACAAGCTGACCGACATCCCCGGCGTGGGCAAGGCCATTGCCGAGAAGATCGACGAGCTGCTTACCACCGGGCGGTTGGAGTTCTTCGAGAAGCTAAAAAGCGAGGTGCCTGTAAGCCTGGTGGAGTTGCTCCAGGTGCCCGACCTGGGCCCCAAAAAGGTCTCCCTATTCTGGCGCGAGCTGGATATCACCGATCTGCCCGGGCTGGAGGCGGCGGCGCGAGCCGGCAAGCTGCGCGGCCTGCCAGGCATGGGTGAGAAGTCGGAGGCCAAGATCATCGCCGGCATCGAATCCCTGTCGCGCCGCACCACGCGCATCCCCTTGGGCCGCGCCTGGCCCTTCGCCCAGCAGCTGATCAAATCGCTTGGAGACATACCAGGCGTGGTGGCGGTTGAAGCCGCCGGCAGCCTGCGCCGCATGCGCTCCACGGTGGGCGATATTGACCTGCTGGTTGCCGCCAGTGATTCGAGTGCAGTGATGCAGGCTTTCATCGACGGCCCGGAAGTAGCCCGCGTCCTGGGTCACGGCGAGACGAAATCCAGCGTGGAATACCATCACGGGCTGCGCGCCCAGCTCTGGGTGCACCCCCCGCAGCGCTTCGGCACCGCCCTGCAGTACGCCACCGGCTCCAAAGACCACAACGTGCGCCTGCGCGAGCTGGCTTTGAAGCGCGGTCTCTCGCTCTCCGAGCACGCCCTGACCCGCAAGGATGGCTCCGAAATCCTGTGCGCCACCGAAGACGAAGTCTATGCCGCCCTGGGGTTGCCCTGGATCCCTCCCGAGCTGCGCGAGGACCGCGGCGAGGTGGCGGCTGCCATGGCAGGCGAGCTGCCCAGGCTGATCCACCTCGACGACGTGCGCGCCGAGCTGCACACCCATTCCACCTGGAGCGATGGCAAGCTCAGCATCCAGGCCATGGCCGAAGAAGCCAGGCAGCGCGGCATGAAGGTGCTGGCCATCACCGACCATACCGCCAGCCTGGGCGTGGCGGGTGGCCTTTCGGTGGACGAGATCCGCCAGCAGCGCGGCGAGATCGATGCCGCCCAGGGTGCGCTGGGCGATACCATCCGCCTGTTACAAGGGGCTGAGGTGGAGATCCGCGCCGATGGCAGCCTGGATTACCCCGATGAGGCCCTGGCCGAGCTGGATATCGTCATCGCCGCCCTGCACACCGGCCTGCGCCAGACGCGGGAGCAGGTCACCTCGCGCACGCTGAGCGCCATCCACAACCCGCACGTGGATGTGATCGCCCACCCCACCGGGCGCATGATCCCCGACCGTGAAGGAGCCGACCTGGACATGGACGCCGTGCTGTCTGCCGCCGCCGAGACCGGCACCGCCCTGGAGATCAATGCCCACCCCGCCCGCCTCGACCTGGACGATGTGTACGCCCGCCGCGCCGCCGAGATGGGCGTCCCCCTTTCCTTAAATACAGATGCCCACGCCGCCTCCGATCTGGACCTGCTGCACTTCGGCGTCTCCACCGCCCGCCGCGGCTGGGTCACCCCCCAGCAGGTGGTCAACTGCTGGGAGATCGAGCGCCTGCTGGAGTGGTTGAGAAAAGAATAAGCACACCTAAACGCTCTCAATCGATGAATGAAGTTTCAGGGCAATTGCATATGCCCTGAGGGGCATGCGCAATCCCGCAAAATGAGTGGTTTGGGGTGTTTTGGTGGGGGCATACCCCCACCAATACACCCCATTTTCTCTCCTCAGTGGTGGGAAATCGCCCAAATGCGATTGCCCTAAATAAAGTCTTATCTTCTCTGATTCCAGAATTGGGGTCTGATCATATAAGAAGAGGGTTATAGACCTTAATAACGCGGATGCCCGCTGGCAAGCAATACTAATTCATGCTGTCCAAACGTAAGCTTGTTCCGTTCGATAGGCATAATGCTTGAGGCGTACAGCGTCGCGAACCTAGTCGAGAAGCTTTTTGGTTTTTGTGCCAAAGGTCAACTTTCGATCCTATTTATGCTATACTTTTCTCAGAATCTTATCCTATTTTAATCTTAAGCAACCTAAAAAAAGGCCGCTAGTAACCCATAAGTTCTAGTGTGCCAAAGGCGTCCGAAACATGAGTTGGGCGGTCCAAGGACACGGTAAAAGGAGGAACAAATGTGAATTATTGCCCCCCACAGATTGAAGTTGAATCTGGGCATCCGTCAAGTAAAAATTTGATGCCTTGCCACCAGAACTAAGTAGTCTGTCGAAAGTACCTTAACAATCCGTCATATGTGATAAACTCGGCGCATGCCAAAAGCCCGAGACTATCAACTCAACGAAACAGAATTGCAGGCTGTTGAGACAGCCATCCGACGCGATAAACGCCCAGAAGTACGACAAAGGTGTACAGCTATTCGCCTCCTTCATCTGGGACATAAACCGGCGCAAGTTGCGGAAATGCAGGCGGTTAGCATCCCGACGATCTATGCCTGGATCAACCGCTGGCGCAAAGGCGGGATTGAAGCCCTGGCCACCCAGCCACGCAGCGGGAGGCCGCCCAAAGCCGATGAAGCTTACAGCCAGCTTTTGGGCGAGGTGCTGGAGAAGGAACCCGCAGAAATGGGATATGGGTTCACCATGTGGACGATCGATCGTTTGCGTGCTCATCTGGCAAAAGAAACTGGGATTAACCTGAGCGAAAGCCGGTTTCGCGCTTTGCTCAAGCGAAAAGGGTATCGATATCGGCGCCCGAAGTATGATCTGAGCCATTTGCAGGATCCAGAAGCCAAGGCGCAAGCTGACGAACTGCTGAAAGGGCTCAAAAAAAGGTCCTCGGAGACGATTTCAAGCTCATCTTTGTGGACGAAACCACGCTGACCCTCGATCCACCGCTGCGTGCCTGTTGGATGAAGATCGGACAGCAGAAACGCATTCCAGCAACCCGCCCTGGGATCAAGCAGAAACAGCATGTGTTTGGCGGCTACGATTGGGTCAACGATACCATCACCTGGACCATTGCCGAAACCAAGAACAGCTCGCAGTTCATCCACTTTTTGGAGCACCTGCTGGTCAAAGAACACCCAACCGGGCGAGTGGTTTTGGTGATGGATAACGCCGCTTACCACAAAAGTGCTCCTTCTTTAGCTGCTTTGAGTTTGTTTGAGCATCGCGTTTTGGTCATTTGGCTACCCACTTACTGCTCTGAGTTGAATCCGATTGAACGGTTTTGGCGCTATCTCAAAGACCTGGCTTGTGCTAACAAGCTGCAAGACAACATTGATGAAGTCGTGAAGGTCGCTGAGAATGTCTTGATGGAACAAAATATGTCTGAGTCTGTTTCTCGTTACCATGTTTCTAGAAACTTATGACGGTCTACTTAAGTGGTTCAAACAAAGTTATCTAAAAAAGACATTTTCAAAGGATGGTTCTCTGAGTTCTGATATTGTACAATCTCATCAACTCGATCCATAAGGTTCTGCAGGGCAACATCCAGTCGATTAGCGCACGCCAGATCCTTGAGATGACGCCAGAACCGCTCGATCAGGTTCAAATTTGGGCAATACTTCGGCAGCCAATACACACGTACCCGAGGTTCAAACAAACTCAGGGCAGCTAAGGTTGCCCGGCTCTGATGATAAGAGGCATTGTCCAGCACCAGAACGATTTTCTGGTGGGGATACTTCTCCACCAGCAGGTACTCTAAAAACTCAATAAAGGTCTGACTGTTCTTGCGTTCTACCGCCTGGGTCCAGACCTCATCCGTGCGGAAGTTGAGCGCTCCAATCAGGTGCAAACGTCGATCCGGGCTGGTAAAGGCCTGCAGCCGCTTCTGCTGCCCGCGCTTCATCCAGCAAGCTCGCAGAGGAAAATGCAGGCTCAGGGTCGTTTCGTCCACAAAGAGGAGCTCGAAGAACGGGTCCTGGCAGGCTGTTTTTTTAGCTCTGCCAGGAATTCTTCGGCGGCTTGGCGGGCCTGCGGATCCTGCTTATGAGCCAGGTCTTCCTTCGGACGGCGATACACCCAACCGCGCACTTTGAGTAATATGCGCAGACGCTCATCACTGATCTGCTTGCCAGTCACCTGCTGCAGATGCTGATTGAGGCGCTGAATAGTCCAGAGGGCGAACTCATAGCCCAACTCGCCTGGCTCTTGCGCCAGGGTTGCGTCTAACTCAGCCAAGTAGCTTTCATCGGCCGTCGGCGGCCGTCCGCTCTTGGGCCGGTTTTCTAAACCGGCTCGACCTGCTGCTCGAAAGCGATGAAACCATTGGTACGGTGTCGCTTGAGCAACAGAGAGGATTTCAGCCACCGTGGCCGGGGACTGGCCTTGATGAAGCATTCGGACAGCCATGGCGCGTTTCACCAAATATGCATCATGCGAGCTGTGGATGGCCTGCTCGATTGTTGAAAGTTCTGTTTCGCTTAGCGTAAAATCGATTTTCTTTGGCATACCCTTAGTATGCCACTATTTTCGATAACTTTGTTGGATTTACTTTAGTGTCTCAGTCAATGGTGTAAAAGTACTTGTGCACTCCTTGGATGAGTTGCGATGTTTTTCTTTTTTAGGGAATAGGCGCCAATCTCAAAGGCCCCAAATCTTCCAGGAATGCTTCCGGATGGGTCAGCTCGCGCATCGTGTCCAGACTGAAGTAGCGGCGATCAGCGGCCTGCCACTCGTCATCGATCTCCATCAGGATCGAACCTGCCAGGCGCAGGACAGCAGGCTGATCTGGAAACACACCGACCACATTCGTCCGGCGCTTGACCTCCTTGTTGAGGCGTTCCAGCGGATTGGTCGAATAGATGCGGGTCCAATGCTTTTGTGGAAACGCCATGTAAGCCAGAATATCATCTTTGGCTCGCTCCAGGATTTCAGCGGCTTGGGGCCAGCGGCTGCGCATGGCTTTGACGACTTCCGCCAGTTGCTGCCTGGCCGCTTCCCGATCCGACTGGGCAAAGATGGTGCGGATGGCGGCGGCGACCAGGGCTTTGTCGCGTTTGGGCACGTGGGCCAGGACGTTGCGCATGAAGTGCACCCGACAGCGCTGCCAGGCGGCTCCGCTTAAGGCCTGGCCGATAGCTGCTTTCAAGCCTTCGTGGGCGTCGCTGATGACCAATTGCACGCCTTTCAGACCCCGCTCCACCAAAGAACGCAGGAAATGCCAGCCAAAATGAGACTCGCATGCCTGGTCATAACACTGGCAAGAGCGTCGG
>DATCYX010000565.1:0-4918 GCA_036526235.1 Anaerolineales bacterium
AGGCAAATCGCCGCGAATAAGGGCGACCAACTCTGTCGTGTATGGATGTTCGCGCTGGACAGGGTGAATCTCGGCATCTGCCCCGCTTACTTATATACATCTATTAATTCAAGAACAAACCGCAAGCTCGCGTGTCATCCAGCCTTATTGGTCCCACATAACCCCCATTTTGGCATACTACGTTTGACGCTCAACACGTATTGGACTAAAATCAGTGAGATAATAATTATATGCGAGAGTAAAAGTCATCATTTAATTCTTTCGGGTGGAGGAGAATATGCATACCATCGGCGCATCGAATAAAAAGATAACACGAGGCCTCTTATTCGCGACCCTCTTGTTGCTGGCTCTCACGCTGTTGGTCCCCTCCGGTCTGGCAGCCGGCCCATCACCAATAGCTGGCCAAACGCTCATGGGTGGTCTATCAGCAACTGGGAGTAGCATCCCCACGCTAGGGATCGTCCAGCAATGGTCGCTGACCGCGCCAGAACCTAGAATCCTGGACGAGTTCGGTTTTGCGGTGGCGATTGATGGCAACACAGCCGTGGTTGGCGCGCGCAACGCAGATCCCAACCTGGGAGGAGGACCCATCGACGATGCCGGGGCAGCATATGTCTACATCCACAATGGTAAGACTTGGGTGCTGCAGGATGAACTCACAGCCAAAGACGCCTCCCCTGGGGATACCTTCGGCGTATCGGTGGCGATCAGTGGTAATACCATCGTTGTGGGGGCTACCGGTGTAAATCTGGAAGAGCAGGATGAAGAGGATGATGAGCTGAAGGACGTTGGAGCTGCCTATGTCTTCACCCGCAGCGGTGGTGATTGGGTGCAGCAGGTCAAGCTAACCGCCTCGGACCGTGAAGAGGATGACTCTTTTGGCTCGGCTGTGGCGATCCATAAGAACACTGTCGCGGTCGCCGCTGAAACCAAGACATTTAATACCGGCTCGGTGTATGTTTTCTTCAGGAGCGGCGTCAAGGACTGGAAACAACAGGCCAAGCTGGCAACATTCCCACCGAGTTTCAATTTTGGTTCTTCCATAGACATCTACGGAGATTTGCTAGCCGTTGGCTCGACCCAGTTCAACCCTCTGGAGGATAGCGGCACAGGCGGGGTCTTCCTTTACCGGCGGGAAGGGAAAGTCTGGGAGAAGGAAACAGAGCTGGAGGCAGAAAAAGGCCGCATTGGTGATGCCTTTGGCAACTCGGTGGCTATATACGGCAATACAGTCGTTGTGGGCGCGCACCACGCTGACCCAGACCTGGGCGCGGGGCGGGTCACCAGCGCTGGCACAGCTTACGTATTCACCCGCAGTGCGGGCGCCTGGAAAGAGGAGGCTACGCTATTGGCGAGCAATAGTGGCGCCTTCGACCAGTTTGGACAGTCGGTTGATATCTATGGCAGCACCATCGTGGTGGGAGCAGATGGGGCTACCCAAGCAGGCAACTCAGGTGCAGGAGCAGTGTACGTGTTCACCAAGAAGAACGGCACCTGGAACCTGGCGACTCGGGCGGTTACCGACCCCACCTCGGATGATGATGCCTTTGGCAAATCGGTTGGGGTGTATCGCGATTGGTTCATCATCGGCGCCAGCGGCAGAGATCCAAATTCCAAGACGCGCGCCGGCGAAGCCTTCCTAAGCCTTCTGGGCTCAGTTCAGCTCCCCAATACCGGGTTTGCACCTGGACAGCAGACTATCCTGCCTGAGCAGCCATCATCCCTGGCTTATGAAGATTACGGTGAGATGTGGTTAGAGATACCCTCCCTGCAGCAGAAAATGACCATCCAGGGCGTGCCCAAAGGCGACAACGGCTGGGATGTGCGTTGGCTCTCACGGCAGGCAGGTTATTTGGAAGGCACCGCCTTCCCAACATGGTCTGGCAACACCGGTTTGGCAGGTCACACCGTCTTGCCGGATGGAACCCCAGGGCCATTTGCCAAGCTGCATACATTGAGTTGGGGTGATCAAGTTTACATCCACGCCTGGGGCAAGCGCTATATTTACGAGGTGCGGGAGAACTCCATGGTGCAGCCGAACACACTTAAAGTACTCAAACATGAAGAGCTAGACTGGGTAACACTGATCACATGCCAGGGATACGACGAGAAAAGTGGCAAGTACCGCTGGCGCCGGGTGGTCCGGGCAGTGCTGGTGGCTGTCGTAGAGGAATAGGCCGCAACGAGCTGATGAGACGAGGATGTGAAAAAACAGCTGGCTTTTGTTCTTGGTGGGGGTGGAGCGCGCGGAGCGCTACAGGTTGGGGCACTGCGCGCCCTGATGGAAGCCGGTTACCAACCGGATTTACTGGTCGGTACCTCCGCGGGGGCGATCAATGCCACGTTTATGGCAGTACGTGGCATGTCCCTGCAAAGCATCACCGAGCTGGTCCAGGCCTGGCACGATGCTGCCACAGCTGAATTTTTTCCCCAGAATTACCTGTGGCTTACGGTGCGCGCCCTTTTCCGCCGGCCCGATGTCCACACAAGTCATCGCCTGAGGGATTTTTTTGTATCCCACGGATTAGGCCCGGAACTGCGCTTTGGCGACATCCAGGGGATTCGCCTGGTCCTGGTAGCTACCGACTTGAATGCCTCACAGCTAGCCCTGTATGGCCTGGACCCAGCGGAATATGTGCTGGAAGGCCTGCTGGCTTCGACTGCCCTGCCCCCCTGGGTGACACCTATTGAGAGAGACGGCAGTCTCCTGATGGACGGCGGGGCAATCAGCACCCTGCCTATCGAGCCGGCAATGCTCACTGGAGCCACTGAAATCATCGCCCTCGATCTATACGACCCCAACAGCCTTCCGCATGAGCCAAATGGCTTTGGCCCTTTCCTGGCAAAACTATTGAATACGGTGGAACGGCGCCAAACAGAGATGGAGCTAGCCCTGGCTTCTGCACGCCGCGTGCCGGTGCATTACCTGCATCTGCGCGCCCCGGACTCGGTTCCCTTATGGGATTTCAGCCATGCCGGCGAGTTAATTGAGACCGGATACGAGCTTGCGCGAGCTGAGATACCCCGCTGGCAAGCGGAAAGCAAGCCGAGATTTCTAAAATGGCTGCAAGGGTTCATTGAAGGCACAATTGGTCCATGAACAAGTTGTGACCCGTGAAGGGAGTCGTCGCCCCCAAGGCAACGCACCACCCCTGACAGCAGCCAACAGCCTCAACGCACACCCAGCGAATAAAGGTACCCCGCCGCAGTTGAGATTTTACAAAGCAAGCGACCTCAAGCCACATTGAACGCTATTCCCCTTTGCTAATGTTACAATCGAAAATGCGGAGATGAGATGGCGAACAACGAAGCGACCACAGAACTGAAAGAGATCCTTAAACAATACGATCTCGGGGAGCTGGTTGACTTAGAGAGAGATAAGCGAGGCACCGTCAACACCAGTTTTGCCATCCAAACCGTGCGGGGGGATAAGCGAGCGAAATATTTCCTTCGAATGTATAAAAAAGGCATCCGGGAAGCGGAAATCCAGTTTGAGCATTCACTGATTGACCATCTGGTGAGAGCCAAGTCCCCCCCGGTTGCCCGCATATATCGCACGCGCCAGGGGAAAACCTATCTGCGGCGCTTTGATGGCGCTTTTTTTGCCATCTTCGAATTTCTTCCAGATGAAGACCGCTACACCTGGGTCAGCCCACATTGCTCCCGCGAAGAGCTGGCGAATTCAGCCATCGTGCTGGCTCAATTTCACAACGCCGTCAACGGCTTTAGACCCGAGGGGCAGCGCAGCGAGCCGAAAATCGTCGAGCTACTGCCGCAGATCGCCAGCAACATTGCCACCTGCCCAGAAAGATCGAAGCATACGGCCTTCGATGCCTGCCTGCTGGAGCACCTGGATCTGCTGCTGAAAGACATCGACAATACCCTGAAAGTCCTGAGTGCGCCTGAAGCGCTCGAACTGCCCCAATTGGTCATCCACAGCGATTTCCACCCCGGCAATCTTAAGTTTCGCGGATCGCAGGTGACCGGGCTCTTCGATTTCGACTGGTCCAAAGTGGATGCGCGTTGTTTTGACGTCGCCCTGGCGCTTTGGTACTTCTGCACCAACTGGGGAGAACAGAGGGACGGCGAGCTCCGCCTGCAGGACGTCAAAACCTTCTTAGTTGCCTACCAGGGTTACCTGCAAAGCCACATAGCTCGGCCCCTAAGCCCTGTCGAGGGGAAGTACCTGCCTCACATGATCAATGCCAGTAATTTATACGTATTGAACTGGGCAATCAGCGATTATTACCAAAAAGATAACGACCCACAGGAATATCTGACCTACTTACGCCACAACCTGAATTTCACCCGCTGGTTCACGCAACAAGATAACCTTGACAGGCTGAAAGCCATAATCTCCCCCCTGACTGGATCGGTATGATCACCAGGGCACCCTTTTCCTTTAGGCCTTCGAAGAGCATGTTCACCGCTCGCAGGTGCAAGGCGGTGGGGTGATCTGCCAATGGCATCTGGCCAATCACCTCGCGCAACGCTATCTGGGCCGCCCAGGTGATAGCCGCGCGATAATCCTCTACTTCCAGAGCCGCTTTCTCGGCATCCCATACGACCCAGAAGAGCACCGCGTCCACATCCACCGGAACTGTGTCCTTTGTTAGAGACAATACACAATTACCCACGCTTCATTGTCTTTTCGGCTAGCTTACCGCTAGACAGATAACCCGTGTTTTATCAAATAACACAGCCCCGGATCGCTCCGGGGCCCGTGATTATGTAAGACCCTGGCCGAAAACCCTAATTACCGCTTACGTTCAACGCGAGATTAACGGCAGGTGTATGAAGAAGTTACACACAACGCCTGGTCCTTGATAATTAGTACCTAAACCCAGCGCCCACTCAAGCGCGGATACATTCTCCCAGCATACCAGGTCAGGATTGTTCTGCAGGTAGAGCCACTCCA
>DATCYX010000566.1:0-11259 GCA_036526235.1 Anaerolineales bacterium
GAGGCAGCACCAGCGTGGAAAATAATAATAATGGGGATATACCAGTTTGAGCCAGATTGGCCATGAAGTATCCCACAAGCATCAACGGCAACATCAAAATCACCACAGCCAGAATACCGAAGGAAAAAACACCCATCGTTGTCGCCAGGAAAATAGCTCTCAAGTTGTGAAACCAAACCGTACCGATCCCTGACACCGAGAAGAGACGGATGTATTCCAATCCCGTAATAAAGCCCTGGTCAATGTTTGGGAAATTTAGCAACTCACTGGGAATGACGAACACCCGCGCTTGTTCAACACCGATCATAATAGCAGCAATTAATGCCAATGACATTATGCCGATTGGAACAGTCATTGCACGCACAGTGCCGGCAATTTCCAGTCGGTACCAGGTCAGGGGTGACCTGGCCTGGCCAATAAATTTACTCTTGAATATCCGCCAGCTCCAGCGGAGATTCAGGGTATCCAATTCCCTGCCTAAAAGCTCTTCGCGGTTGAATTTAGTTATTCCTACCCGTAACAACAGACCAGCAATGAGCACTTGTCCAAAGATAACCCACCACAGCACGTTGTAGCGCGCCCAGAACATAATAATGCTCTCCCCCTGGATCAACAATGCCATTGGTATGACGATAAAAGAGGCCAACAGATTCGCTGCGCGCACTGAGGTAGTCTGGGATGAGATAACCACTGCTCCGCACACCATCACCAGTGCCTGGACTGTAGTGAGTAACACGATCTGTGTCAGCAATAGAAAATCGGGCTGCCATCCCACCTGCGTGAATATGCCAACCACGTAAACGCCAATGCCCAGGTAGCTGGCCAATAAGGGCGGAATTGTTGCAGCTAATAACTTGCCCAGATACAACTGCCAGTCACTCAATGGGGTGCACAGCAGCGGCTCAATACTATAGCGTTCTTTTTCTCCGACAAAACTCTCCAGGGCAATAACCAGCGATACAGAGATGGGGAAAAAACCAACAACCATCAGCAGGAAAGGGATCAAGCGATCGCCTACAATAGGCGCACCATAACGTTCCACAAATGAGATCGCTTGTTTGGCAGTGAAATTCATCAGTACGGGGAAGAAGATGGTCAGGATGACGATAGGGAAGATGATGCGCCAGTCACGGAACTGATCACGCACCTCACGGCGGGTAATAATCAACGCCGGCATGAGCTGTTGGCGGGCAGCCTCAAACATCGGTCCCCTCCTCACCCTCAGCAACACTGACAGCTTTCAAGTAAACCTCCTCCAGGCTGCGCGCCACCTCCTGCAACCCCAGCACAGGCAAGCCCAGATCAAGCAGGTAACGCAGGATAGCCGGATTAGCTAGCGCAGGTTCCAAAGTACGAAAGCGCAGCCAGTCCTCTCCCTGAGATGTCAGCTTCGCTCCATGTGGGAGAGAAAGCACCTGCCCATTCAAGTTGACTCCTAAACGGACTTCGTACTCAGCCGGTCCTAAAAAATTTGCTTTCAAAGTTTGCGGCGATCCCTGGGCGATAATACGGCCTCTGCGGATGATAGCAATATGATCTGCCAGTTCCTCTGCTTCAGACAGGTTGTGAGTGCAGATGATAACTGCCCGGCTGGCTGAACGCAATTCCCGAATAGAATCGCGCACCAGGCGGGCGCTTTCGGGGTCCATGGCTGAGGTGGGTTCGTCCAGCAACAACACCGGAGGGTCATGCAACAAGGCACGCGCTAAGGCCAACTTCTGCCTCATCCCTTTCGAAAACTCGCCGATGCGCCGATCGCGGTCTGATAGCAACCCAAAATTTTCCAGTAAATCGAGGATGCGCGCCTGCCGGACTGACCGATCCAGGCCATATACCTCCCCAAAGAAGTCAAGGTAATCGCCAGCCGGCATGCGACCATACAAGCCGTGCTGCTCGGTCAGCACGCCCACCGAAGCCCGCACACGTGCCGCTTGGGTTACTACATCGTAACCTGCAACGCGCGCTTCGCCGCGCGTGGGTCGCAAGATGGAGGTCAACATGCGCACTGTGGTGGTCTTACCTGCCCCATTTGGACCTAACAAAGCCAGCACTTCGCCAGCCTTCACGTGCAGGCTTACCTCATCAACTGCCCAAAAATCATCAAATTGCTTACCTAATTGGTGAGTTACGATCATCTTTCGTATGAACCCCGCATGATAACACCCACATAACCTACTATATTCATTTCAACCGAATTTTTCAATAAGACAACAGTCCTGTAATTAGATGAGTGGGGAAATGTACAGTTGAAATACCAGTACATCATCATTAAACAGCAGACACTGCCTTGCGATGGCGCCAATATAAAACGCCAGCAGCCAGCAAGGCGACCACCACCATGATGGTCTGGTTGATGTTGATACCACCCACCAGGGCGGAATCCAATCGCATAAATTCTAGCAGGAAGCGACCTAGCGGGTAGATTATCAAGTACACCAGAAACAAATCACCTACCTTCAGGCGATCGGAGAATCGCCGCGCCAACCAGAGCAACAGGAACATATTGGCCAGGTTCCATAAAGACTCATACAAGAAGAGGGGATGAAAACGCGTCTCCGGCGGATATCCCGGCGCATACTGGATGGTTATGCCCCAGGGAAGGCTGGTGGGCGCGCCATATAATTCCTGGTTGGTGAAATTACCCCAGCGCCCGATGGCCTGCCCCAAAGCAAGTGCGGGCGCAGCGATGTCCGCCCACTCGGCAAAATTGAGCTTGCGCCTTCGGCAAAACCAGTATAGCGCCACCACGCCGCCGATCACCGCGCCGGGGATCCCCAAACCACCGCGCCGTATCCACAGCGCATCCAGGGGGTGGGTTAAGTAGAACTTTGTAGTAATCCCTTGCTCCACCATCGAGGGAGGTGGTGTAAAGATGTGCCACAAGCGCGCCCCAACAATCCCGGCGATCAACACCCAGATTAATGCATCCCATACCAGCTCACCGTTCTGCCCGCGCCGGCGGGCTTCACGTTCTGCGAGGTATGAGGCTGCTACTGCGCCGAGCATTAATATGATTCCATAGTAGTAGATAAATACCGGTCCAACGTAAAAACCTTGAGATGGCATGGTTCTCCCTCAGAATTAGGATCTAATTGTTATCGTGTCTTCTACCCCGGGTTATTTCGTTCGAGCTTTGCTACGCACATCAAATATCCGCTGTAAGGCGGTTAGATTTGTAAGGAAAGCCAGGATCCAAAGAGCGATATGTGGAATATTGAAGACCAATGCCGGCGAGAGCACTAGATAGCGCTCCAAACGGGTAAGCAACCCCACCTTGGTCTCCAAACCCAAGGATTGCGCCCGGGCGCGTGTGTACGATACTAGCACAGACCCGGCGGCGGCGGCGTAGGCAAGTGCCACCATCAGCCAATCCCCTCTTTGCATGTAAAAGTAGATCAGACCGCCGAAGATTACCAACTCTGAATAGCGATCAGTGACCGAATCGACAAAAGCGCCAAATTCTGTCGGCTCTCCGCGCAACCTGGCCATGGCGCCATCCAGCGCATCGACGGGCCCCATCAACAAGATCAGTATTCCGCCGAGGGTCATTTGACCACGCGCCAGGAAAAATGCTCCAAGCGTATTGCCAATCAGACCCAAAATGGTCATCGTATTGGGCATCAAACCCAGTCGATTCAAGAACGCGGCGATACTATCTAACAGCCACTTAAATTGCACCCGTAGATAGTCAGTAAGGGTTAATGGTTTTTTTTGATTCACTACGTTTTCAGACAATTTCGAGATCACCTTTCAATGAGGCATAATGGCATTCGGAGTATGCTATCAGCAGGTCATGTGGATGTCAAGTAATCAAATATGAGCATCAGATAAAAGCATAGAAATGACCACCCAGCCTTTAATCTTCCACATGATAATCTTGAAACTCCTCGCCTTCATCTGGATCGATGAACACCTCGCGCTCCCTCCCACCTCCCTGGGATGGGCCAACTATGCCCAACTCTTCCAGTTCGTCGATCAATCGGGCAGCACGGGGATAACCAATCCGCAAGCGGCGCTGCAAAAATGAGGCGCTTACCCGCTGATTTTCGCGCACTATTTTGATCGCCTGCTCAATCAGGTCGTCACGGTCTGCCAGCATGGATTCCTGCTTGAGCATCTCCTCCCAAGGAGGCGGCTCGACTTCAGCCTGGGGAAAGCTTTTCTGCCAAAAGGTGATCACCCGTTCCACTTCCTGGTCGCTAACCATTACACCTTGCGCCCGCATTGGACCAGGGGATTCAGGCGGCAAGAAGAGCATGTCGCCATGCCCCAGCAAAGTCTCGGCCCCGACCGTATCCAGGATTACCCGCGAATCGACTGAGGATGCCACTGCAAAGGAAAGACGGGCTGGGAAGTTGGCCTTGATCAACCCAGTAACCACGTCGGTGCTCGGACGCTGGGTGGCGACCACCAGGTGGATGCCTGTGGCGCGTGCCATCTGAGCCAGACGCACAAGGGTCGGTTCAATTTGGTCTGGAGTGGACATCATGAGATCAGCCAGCTCATCGATCAGCACAACGATGCGCGGCAACGGCGCTTCACCCTTTCGCCGGCGCATTTTGCGGTTATAGGTATCCAGATTGCGCGAACGTGTGGCTTCCAACAATCGGTAGCGGCGATCCATCTCCGCCACCGTCCAGCGCATTACGCCCAGAATGCGCTCAAGATCCGTCTCTACCCGCCCATATAGATGTGGCAAGCCATTAAAGCGCACCAGCTCGACCATCTTGGGATCGATCATTACCAGGCGCAGGTCTTCCGGGGTGTTGTTCATTGCCAAGCATGTCGTCAAAGCAGCGATGCAAACCGATTTACCTGAACCCGTGGTGCCAGCGATCAGCAGGTGAGGCATACGAGATAGATCTGTCACAACCGGCTGCCCGGAGACATCCCTCCCCAGGGCAATAGCCAGTGGCGAAGAAATCTTAATGAATGACTCGCTTTCCAAAACAGGGCGCAATCGAACCACTGTCGAGCGAGCATTGGGAACTTCAATACCCACATATGGTCTGCCCGGCACAGGGGCCTCGATACGCAAGCGCTCGGCAGACAGGGCCAGAGCCAAATCGCGGCTCAAGGCAGATATCTGCGAAACACGCACCTTCTGCCGGTTAGCCTCGCCTTCATTTGAGGACCCTTTCTCCACAAACCCAGGCTCAACAGCAAACTGCGTCACAGTCGGCCCGATACGGAATCCCACCACCTTTGCCGGGATGCCAAATTCTGTGAGCGTCTTTTCAATGAGATACGCCGTCTCATTGATCGTACGTTCATCAGGGCGCGCGGTTTGCTCATGCACAAGCAGGTCAAATGGTGGCAAACGCTCATCTCGATCAGGGGGAGAGATTGCATCGTCGCTGCTTGCTTCATCCGCGGGGACCTGAAATTTCTGGCGGAATTCAACAGGCAGGTGCATTCGTTTCTTCTTTTTTGCTTCCGTTGCTCCACCTGACCGCTGACCTTGAATAGGGGCAACGCTCACCGCTCCCTCGCCACCCAGCTCATCCGCCTGGGAGTATTGAGACGTAACTACTTGTTGATCCACCCAAGCAGCCAATTGCCTGTTCAATCCAAAACCCAAAATGACCCCAACGATCATCACACCGCTTAAGATCAGCATTTGCCATATCGAGCCAGACATGCCCAGCGGCGAAAGGAGCTCTCCCAGCAAGTAGGAGAGAGCCCAGCCGATGCGCCCACCATCTAAACCGACGTCCGCACGCGCAAAAGATGAACCACCCCATGCAGCCAACCAAGCCAAGCTGGCGAAGGCGACCATTTCCAGAGCGATGACACGCCCCCAGTTCAGTCGCAACATCTCGCCATTCTTCGCAAGAGTGGTGCGCCGCAGCAAGAGCAATCCAGCCACCGTCAAGAGCACGACCACCCAAAGGCTCCCCCAACCGAACCACAACCATAAAACATCTGCCCACCAAGCCAGCAATACACCGCTAGTCAGTTGTGGCAACATCAGCGCCAGCAAGGTCATTAAAGCAAAGGCTAAAGTCGCCACACCTGCGATATCCCAGGCAAAACGCCGGAAGCGTGACCATACTATCCCGGTTGATTCCGTTGGTGCAGTTTGCGTATTCGGGGCAGGGTTGGGGTTTTTCATCGCTCTCGCCCACATGCCAGGTAGGGGATTGGGGCCAGAGTAGGATAATGTTTCCTCACTTTAATGCTCCATCTCCGACTGTTGTCATGCCAATCGATGGCTATTTCTCACCTCTGGAGGCGATATAGACACCGATCAAAACAAGTATAGCACCAAATATCTTGAGCATCGTCGGCGTCTCCCCGAGGAAGATATACGCCAGGAGCGTAGCGCCAATTGGCTCAACCAGCAAGGCAACGGAGACTAAGGCAGCAGAGGCATATCCGAGCGCCCAGTTAAAGGAGGAATGCCCCAGCAATTGCGGCACCAACGCCAACATTAAGAACCAGAAATAAGCCATTGGCGGGAAGCCAAATGGCGAGTTCCCGCTGGCAAACATAACCACTACCAGCACAATAGCCGACACGCCGTACACTAAGCTGATATAGCCAATGAGAGTCAGTTTCGCACGTAGTCGTCGCCCAATCAACACATATGCCGCTGCTACCACCGCTGCCATGGTGGCGAGAATATCACCGATGATGGCTTTTCCACGGAAGAACTGCCCCAGCTCAGGGCATTGCAAGCCTGCCTGGTTGATGCTACAGGCATCGCTCAATCCCACCACAACTCCACCTACCAACGCCAGTGCGACGCCCAACAGGATAATGCGGCTGACGCGCTCTTTTATCGTAAATGGGGCAAACAGCGCAACATACAGCGGCGTGCTGGTAGCCAGCACAACCGAGCTAGCGACATTAGTATATTCCAGCGAGATAATCCAGAAAGCGAAGTGTAACGCCAAGAAAAAGCCGGATAAGCCTGCCAGGGCTAACTCGCCGCGCGACAGGGCTGCAAGTTCGCTACGGTGACGTGATAGCGCGAAGGGAGTCAATACCAACGTAGCCAGGAAGAGGCGTAAGGCAGCAACAACCAACGAAGGCGCATAACTCTGAGCATACCGGACCATAATCGAGCCGGTGGAAATCGTCAGGATACCAAAAATCATCACCGCCATGGGAGGTAGCGGAGGGTGTCGACTCGATGGGGGTTGCATGTTATCTAGATGGTTTCAGGATATGCCAAATCACTTTGCCCACCAGGGCTTCTCGCGGGATCGACCCGTATCGCCGGCTATCCACACTTTGCTGATGCGTGCCGGATACATAAAAACCATCCCCCAATCCCAGGATGCGCTCTACTTTTTTGATCATTGTGCCGAAGGGAGGCTGCTGAAAAACAATCACATCACCCACCTGGATTCGATTCAAAAAGAAGGGGATCGTGGTGATTACCACGTAATCCCCTTCTCGGTATTCTGGTGACAGGCTATCGCCCGTCACTTGGATCACGCGAAGCATTACAGATCAGGGTAAACCATCTCTAATGGCGGATTATAAGGAGCCTTGGCTCGCTTGGTTTTCACGCCTTTGGTATCCCAGAAGATCTCTGAAAACTGGTTGATAGCATCAACGAACTGGACTGCTGCATCGCGATCAGCGGTCTGGCGGCTTTTCGAGCCATACTGCATAATTTTGTGCACCAGGTCGTGCAGCTGGGGGTACTTCTCCATATGCTGAGGTTTGATGTAATCACCCCAGATAATACGAATCTCGTGCTTGGCCTTTTCAGCATGCTCTTCTTTTACCGCAACATAACGGCCCATACTATTAGTGTATGCTCGATCCTTTTCACCACCCTTAGCTTCCAAGTCGGCCATTAAATCCACCATTCTTACTACCGTCAGCGCAGCAATCTGTGCAGGGCTGGGGTCATAAATGCCGCAGGGGATGTCACAGTGGGCGCTGGCGCGCTCAAAATGAAATCGCTTGTCTAAAGCTTCGAAAACCTTGAAAATCATACAATCCTCCTTCATAAGTGATTATCTTGTTACATTATTTTGGATACTTCTACACGGTAGAAGACACAAATGATCATAATGATAAAGACCTCTCCTGTCAAGATTAATTGTCTGAGTCATAGAGTTTTGACAAGGTCGATAGCACACGGAAGAGCTGGTGGCTGGCTTATTGGTTTTGAAGTTCAAGTTTTCGAACCTTGGGAAGCATGCAAATTAAAAATATTCCCCTGCAAGGAGCGAGGGGAATATGGTGAAAAAGGATTTAGAAATTTTCGCGGTCTAGGGATATCACCAAATGAGGAAGCTATCTTGAGTGCAGTAAGCTTGTCCACCGAGCCCGTAAATGCACACCTTGTAAGGGATTAATGTGCCGCCCGGCGCGTCGATCGGTTCAATAGTCATCCGAGTCTGACCGTCGTTGCCAGTTGGGTACATGTAATATTGCCTGGTGCTGCCATCAGGCAGTTGTATGGTTAGGTCTGGCTCAACATTAAGCACTGGCTGATTATTTTGAAATACGCTCACCCCGATCTCCTGATTTTGATTTGGAGAAACCATCGGGAAGCTCTCCCAGACCTGAACCACAATCTGACCAACTTGATCATCGGTGAAGGTCTCAACAGTTGGCTCCGGCATGGGTTGATCCGCCACCTGAACGTCATGCTCAGCTTGAGCTTCTTCAACGGGTAATGCTACTTCGGGTAACGTGATGGGCTGCGCCGGACTTTGGATAACTGCCTGAATTGGCAGTAATTTGTATGTATAACCCAGAGGTGCAGGCCGAACGGCAATATTTCCCAGCGCGTCCAGAAAAGCCTGGATGCAGAGATTGGTAAAACATTGCTGGTAAACCGCATCCTTAAGGTGAGCAATCTCACCAATTGGCGCCCCGCTCACCTCATAACCACCATGCTGGATGATATATTCTTCAAAACGCTTGGGGACGTTGTACCCTCGATTAGCCTGCACCTCATAGAAAGAATAATCCTTGGGCTGGCTGGGGGCTACCATCGGGTCAGGCATGTAACCGAGGCGCTCTGTGATCGACCGCAACATCACTCTGCTAGGTTGTTCAGGGTCGACTACCATCACGACATTTTCGAAGACCTGCTCATTAAAACCGTCGGGGGTTGCATATTCATCGGTGATGGCGCGCCCGGTGAAATCAGCACCCAAGCGATCCACTGCCCCATTAAAACGTTTTGCCGTGTGGTGCGGCAGGATCACTACACTTGACTCCGGATGAGGAGAACGGCAGTACGCGTCGCACTTCCAAGCGCCGTATGCCAGCAGATGCACCTGGTCGGGCGAATCGCCTTCTAACCAGTAAAATCCTAGGTTGGCGAAGAACTGTTCGTATCGCCGTTTTTCGGGGTTGTAATGCACTTCGCTGATCGGAACACCCACATAGCGGGCGCCGCCCAGCTCCTCATACAGGGGCACAAACAGGTTGAAAATGATGTGGCCTTCGACATAGCGCTGCTTGGGATCATCTGGCGGGGATACTGGTGGATCATCGATATCCATGTCCATCCCAAGAGGTGCCAGTGAAAAACGCTGGCTGGCAGGAGCGCCAGGATCATGCATCAGTAATGCAGCAGTAGTATATTGATAATAGATATTTCTGTGTGCAAAGAGAGGGGAAATTCCCGGACCGAGTGTTTCCTCTGCCCCAAATAGATCATAAAATTCCCGGAAAGTCGGATCGATTAAATGCACCTGGGACAAGAGGGGATCGCCGACGAAGCTGGTATCCTCGCAAGCCGAGATCATTAAAGCCATTATCAAAAAAGTTGCAACAAGCACTTTGGTTGACGATTTGGACATTTAATATTTCTCGAGACAACCGAATAAACTATTGCTCTTTAACACTGGATCATCCAACCACATGCGTATAAAAAGCGCGAGCAACGGCAGCTATCTTATAAGAAGTTTCAAGAGAAATTGCAGGTGTATCATGATGTCCTTAAGGTAACCTTAACGACCACTCCCTAGTATATACTGCTGTCCTTAAATTATAACTGACACTTTTGTAAGGAATCGACGTTATTAACAGGATTTTGTCAGGAATCCCCTAAAAAAAGCCCTTTATGGCACACCTCTTGCATCGATATAGGTGCCAATTCCCCTTTTAAGGGGAGGAGCGTGCCATGCCTAAAGACACAAACCCCCATCCATTCGAGAGTGACCGTTCACGCCTGGGCTTCCATTATTTTCCAGACACCGTGCATTACCGGGAGAGTGATCTCCGCACCTGGTTGCCAGAACTTAAAAAAATGGGAGCTGCCTGGTTGACCCTGTGTGCCCCACCAGACCGCGCGATACCGGAGATTTTCTTGCGCGGTCTAATGCGCGATGGGATCGAACCTATCTTGCACTTCCACTTGCCTTTATCACACCAGTTCCAAGATGGCACCCTGGGATTGTTATTCAGGGCATACGCCAGCTGGGGCGTACGCTATACCGTCTTGTTCGATCGCCCCAATCAGCGCAGCGCCTGGCCAGCCTCCACATGGGCACAGTCCGATCTGGTGGAACGCTTCCTGGACATCTTCTTGCCGGTCGCCAATGCCGCCTTACAAGCCGGATTGACCCCGGTCTTCCCTCCGCTCGAACCCGGTGGGGATTATTGGGATACAGCCTTCCTTCGAGCCGCCTTGCAGGGGATGGAGCGGCGCGACCAGGCAGAATTGCTGGAAGCCATCCACTTAAGCGCTTATGCCTGGGTCGATGAGCACCCATTAGAGTGGGGCGAGGGGGGACCGGAGCGTTGGCCTGGTGCGCATCCATATTTCACTCCCCCAGACCAACAAGATCAACGCGGCTTTCATATTTTCGATTGGTATCTGGCTGAAGCACAAGCCGCTCTTGGCAAGCCGATGCCAATATTCCTGCTGGCTGCGGGTCGCCGCCTGCACAACACCGATGAATCCCCAGCGACAGATATCGATGAGATCGAACATGCCAACATCAATTTGAGCATTGCCAAACAGTTTATGGCAGGCGCATCATCTGACAGCATAAGCGAACCGATCTCCCCATTTGTCCTCGCATGCAATTTTTGGTTGCTCACTGCCGACCCTTCTGAGCCTTCAGCTAACCAGGCTTGGTTTCAACCAGAAGATTATCACCTTCCCATCGTGGCAGCGTTGCACAAACTGGTAAGACCTGGAGATGCTCAGCAACCAGACCAGTCCACACCAGCTCACCAACTGGAGAGCAAGCCTGATCTCCACCCGCCCAGCAGCACGCTGGAAGACACGCATCCATCACCTGTTGAGCCCAAAATTATTAGCGCACAACC
>DATCYX010000567.1:0-3770 GCA_036526235.1 Anaerolineales bacterium
TAACCGGATCCGGTCTTGCTCTCGATGCGGATAGCAATCCGATAATCCCCATGATATTTGCTGGGGATACTAAAGGTGAACTTCTTCCTGCCGCCGCTGCCAGTCTCAAAGCTATCCACAATCGTTCCGCGGACACCGCGTGTGCCCATGAGCCCCATGCGCACCCTGAATGCATCGTGCTTTGGTAGATTATTCGCATAGAATGTGACCGAAGAATCACGCTTAACGCTGAGAATTGTCAGTGTAGGGTGGCCAGTATAGTAGGTCGCCGAAGCGCTGGCGCTTTGAGTGAAGATACCAGAGCTTAAGGGCATAAGGGTTAACATGGCAATTATGATGAACGAGGTGATATACTTCATTTCAATCTCCTTATGATAAACATGCAGAACTTAAAAAACCTTCGTCGGCAACGAAACACCTGTATACTATGATTGTATTCTAATTTGGTTAATCCTCACTTAACAATTATTTTAGATTTTATCAGAAAAGTGTAAAAAATGGTTACATAAGCGAGTAAAATATTAAATCATTATGGACAATCCATTTTTCAATCAGCTATCGAGTTGTTCTACATTATCTATATCGGTAAATGAACAGCTTTATGGTACAGCTCCAAAAACAAACCTGTGGGTGGTGGTGGAATATACCAATCCGTTTGGTAGCAAGGCTTTGATTGAGAGTCTTATCCCAGAGCGTGTACAGTCACATCTAACAAATCTTCAAAAAATTGTCCCGGGGACACGCCTCGTCCTCATCCGACGCGACCAGCCCAGGACGGATAACCAGATTGCTGTCTTCGCCAGTATCTCTTCTGCAGATCAGCAATATTTATACGAATTCCATCTATCCAATTACGACGAAATACTCTCTTTAGATCTACAATCTCTCATCACAGGCAAGATCGATATACGAGAGAATATCCGAGTAGATCCAATTTTCCTGGTCTGTACGAATGGCAAACGCGACCCCTGCTGTTCAAGGCTGGGTTATCCAGTCTATCAAGCTATGGCCTCTCAGCAAGGCGATTCTGTTTGGCAAACATCTCACGTCGGTGGCCATCGTTTTGCCGCAAACGTAATCTGCTTACCCCACGGCATTTATTATGGCAGGGTAAATCCAGAAAACGCGGTCTCACTGATGAGCGATTACCAAAACCAAAGACTTACTCCTTATTTATACAGAGGTAGGGGGTGCTACGACTCGCAGGTCCAGGCTGCTGAGTATTTCTTTATGGAATCAACATCCATAGAGTCAATTGATGCCCTCCAATTAATAGGGAGCGAGGAAGTTGGTGAAAACCGTTGGGAAATAAAGTTCTTATCCCGAGCTGATAAAACGCGCTACAAATTCATTGTGGCTGCAGAAAAATCCGCTTTTGAGATCTTTGAAAGCTGTAGCAAACCAGATAAGAGTTCATCTCGCCTGCAATACCACCTGGTGGAGTGGAGTAAAGCATGACAAACCTCACGATCTATCAAATTTACGATTTGCTTAACCGCCCACGGCCACTCTGGCTAGTAAAAATCAACTTGAGCGAAACGAGTTTATGGATGGCAGACTTGAGCGAATGCAACTTGAGTTGGGCTGACCTCACCCGGTGCGATCTGAGTTGGGCAAAACTTATTAAGACTGATCTATCCAGGGCCAATCTTAGTTATGCAAACTTTTACGAAGCTCACCTAACCCACGCCAACCTTACTGAAGCCAACCTGAATCGAGCAAACCTTACACGGGCTAATTTGGAAAAAACTAACTTGTATCATGCTGTCGCTACCGAAGCGAATTTTAGCCGTGCTAACTTAAGTCGATCCAATTTAAAACAAGCCAACCTTAGCGGTGCAATATTTAGCCGGGCAGATCTAAGTAAATCAGATTTGATCAACTGTAATATGAACGGCGCCATCTTGACCCATACAAACCTTTTCGAGGCAAACCTGCAAGGTGTTGATCTAAAAGGTGCTAATCTAGAGAATGCAGATTTGACTGCATCTAACCTGGCAGATGCCAATCTCCATGGGGCAAATTTGACCGGGGCTAACCTGACAGATGCCATACTCCCAGAAGGCATGAAATAAGACAGGGTACTAATAATCACTTCTAATTATCATTAGCAGGAGAGTTATGTCAGCTGATCAAAATGATAAGAGAGTTGGATTCCTTCCTTTCCACGCGATCAACGAATTTATGACCGAGGAATATCGCCTGCAAGTGATTCGCGATGTGCTGACAGGGTTGCCCAATTTACCTGAGGATCACCGAAATAAGATAAATCAACTGACTAGAAAGCTTGTAAAAGTCCCGGGCTTCCGCAATAGCGTGAAAGCCCCATTGCCTATACGGATAAAATCTACTGTCCCTGCATTTGAAAAAAAGCCTGATTTAGCAGCCGCTCTTTTGGCAGCCTGGGCAGATGCGAAAGCTGAGCTTCGAGAGAGGGTTTATGCACTGCTCAAATCACGCAATTGGGAATTACTCCCCCTGGAGACAGACCGCACCAAGCTACCAGGTTTCATGACAATTTGGCCTGGTGGTGAAAATTTTGAAATTCTCAACCAAGCCTTTGGTGAGACGTATCCTGATTTCAGTACGACAAATGATGATGTGTCATTAATGGTGGTTTGGATAAGCACCCGGCTCCCATACCAAGTCACGGACGAGGGAGAGGTGGAGGTGCAAACGATAAGGTGACTCTACTATCGACCCCAACGAGGCTGCCAATCTGAGCGCAACTCACCCGTCAGACGAGTCGCATTTGAACCATCGCTTCTCATCACATACACCTCATTGTTTCCATCTCGGTACGATGTAAACGCAATCCATTCACCATCGGGGGAAAAGCTCGGACCCAGGTTATCACCCCCATCAGTCAGCTTCCTAAGTTCCTTGTCATCCACATTTATCATATAAATGTCGCGATCTCCTTTTGGTCCAGCATAAAAAGCCAGCCATTCTCCATCAGGAGACCACGTGCTACGCCCGCCTATTCCAGATATTCCCTTTGTTACCTGCTTTAATTTTGTGCCATCGGCATTGACAATAAATAACTGTGTCGAGCCACCAATAATGGAGGCAAACGCAATTCTATCTCCACTTGGCGACCAGGTTGGATCAATCCCGTAAATATCATCCGAGGATATTGGACGAGCATTGCCTCCATCGATTTTCATAATCCAGATCGCCTGTTTCCCGCCACTCTCGGCTGTAAATACGATGCGTTTTCCGTTTGGTGAGATCTCAGGAGCATATAGATTCCCGATATTGTCAGTTAATTTGTGAACATTGCTGCCATCAACATCCATGATGTAGATTTCAAAATTTCCATCTCTTCTTGACGAGAAAACGATCCGCTCCCCATCGGGATCAAAGGAAGGATAAAAATTTGTGCTTTCTTCGTCAGTCAATTGGATAATCCCACTTCCATCCGCTTTCATCTTGCAGATTTGATCATATCCATTTACAAAGCAAGCATACACGATCTTACCGGGTGGAGGTTCTAACCAAACCGGAGGTGAATAAGTTGGTTTAGGTGGAACTTGTGTTTGTGTAGGAAGGGGTTTGGGCGTTTCGGTTGGAGAAGCTTGGGGTGTGTCAAGTTGCAACGATGGTGTGACAAGCGGGGTAATAGTTCCAAATAGCTCCGCCAGCGCAGTGCGGGTTGACTTCACATCCGGAAAGGCGTATCTTCTAATGAGTATCCCTGACCCCAGGCAAACCATACATAAAATTGCTAGCAGGATAGCAACCAAGATATTGATCAATATTCTGTCAGA